>JAKAIP010000167.1 GCA_021825025.1 bacterium | reverse complement strand
TTGAAGGAGGATACCGTTATGGACGAACTGTTGAAGAAACTCGCAGAGCTGCAAGAGAAGATGGAGAAGGCCATTGGTGACGCCGCAAGCGCGAAAGCGTTGCAGGACGAGATCAAGGCTCTTCGTGAAGATTACGTGAAGATGCAACACGAGATGGGCGAGCTGAAACTAGAGAAGTCTGGTAAGAAAGCTTCGTTGCCTGGTCTTGAGTTCGAGAAAGAGAAATTCTCCTTGCTCCGTACGATCAACGCGATCGTGACGAAGAACTGGAAGAATGCTGGCTTTGAGCTGGAAGTGTTGCAGAACACAGCCGGTGCCAAGGACGGTATCGCCAAGACGATGTCCACAGAAACGGATACGGCTGGTGGGTACATTGTTCCGGTGCAAGCCCTCGGTGACTTCATTGAAATGTTCCGTGCCAACCTCGTCACCAAGCAACTCGGTGCGACCTACATCGAAGGATTGTCTGGTTCGCCGGTTGAAGTTCCTGGTCAGTCTGGTGGAGCCACAGTGTACTGGCTCGGTGAAGATAATCCCAACGGGATCACTGCTTCTGACTTGACCCTCAAGCAGAGCCAAATGACCCCGAAGGGCGCGGCTGCTCTCGTGAAGCTGTCCAACCGGCTGCTTCGGATGAGCAACCCGTCGATCGAAGCTCTGGTGCGACAGGACGTTGCGTTTGCGATGGCGGAAGCTGTTGACATCGCCGCGATCCGTGGTATCGGTGCCAACGGTCAGCCCCTTGGTTTGATGAACCACAGCGGCGTGTTGACCTACGATTTGGTCGGTGTCACCAAGAAAGTCGAAGTATGGCCTGCGCTGTACGAGATCGAGAACAAGCTCGCAGAAGCCAACTCCCTCAAGGGTAAGTTGGGCTGGTGCTTCCATCCTCGCGTTCGTAAGAACTTGGCTCAAGCCCGTGTTGGGTCCGGTTTCGCGGCTGAGGACGGTGATGGAGATTTTGTGGCGAACCCGCTGAACAACCATCACTTGCAGGGGTACCTCGGGTATCCGTTCGTCTCTTCGACGAACATGTCGATCACGACAACCACATCCCCTGACGAGACGGAAGTCCTGTTCGGGAATTGGGCTGAATTGATCGTCGGTGTGTGGCAGGGCCTCACCATCATGGCCTCTCAGGAAGCTTCGACCGCCTTCACAACCAACCAGACATGGATCCGGTTCGTGCAGGAAGTCGATGTGATGCTGAGACATGTGGAGAGCTTCTGCATCGGACAGCACTTGAACGTGGAGACCATCGCCTAATAGCGATCTTCACGATTAACATGAAGCATGAGATCGGGTGGGGATAAAACCCCACCCTCTCTGAACCAAGGAGGATTTTAATATGTCAGCTAACAAGTCTCTCGCGTACAATGTGAAACCGAAGTATGGTGCGGCTGGAAGCGCAATCGGTACAGTCAACGGCGTCAGCATCGACACCGCTGGCTACGATGAAGCCTGTGTCGTTCTGTCTGTCGGTGCAGTCGCCGCAACAGGTACCCTGAACGTCAAGATTCAGGATTCGGCGGATAACTCGTCTTGGGCTGATGTGACCGGCGCGGCTTTCACAGCAGTTGGCGACACTGGTGACAACCAGGTCCAGATTGCTATGTTGAAGTTGAACGGGAATACAGTTCGTCGGTACATCCGTGTGGTCGGTGTGGTTGCTACGGCGGCTGCTGACTACGGAGCTTCGGTTCTGTTGGTCAACGGACACTACCATCCCGATCAGATCCCTGTCTTCACAGTGTAAGACTCGGGTCTGTCGAAAGGTTAGGATATGGGCTAGGGTACATACTCTGTGCCCTAGCCTTTTTCTTTGGAGGGCTTCTTCGTGGCAAATGGTGTGTACAATAAAGGACTCGAAGAGTTAGGAAAAGCCGCGACCGATCTCGATGCGTCAGACTTACGTCTTATGCTGGTGCTATCCACATACGTATTTAATCCCGATCATCTGTTTGTCGATAACGGGGACGCGAACGATCCTCAATCACATGAGGTCTCCGTGTCGGGGTACGCTCGGCAGACGCTCGCCAATAAAACCGTGACACGAGACGACACCAACGATTTTTCATATCTTGATGCCGACGATGTCGTCTACACCGCACTTGTCGCTGGACAGACAATCGGTGGTGCTGTATTATTTAGACACACTGGTACAGATACGAC
Organism: bacterium; assembly: GCA_021825025.1. The sequence continues at coordinate 828 of JAKAIP010000167.1, read as the reverse complement.
AGCCCCTCTGATCGCGTTCTACGATCTCGTTGATACCGCGACCAACGGTGGGAATGTCACGATTCAATGGAATACTCCAGCCAACGGTGGAGTCATCAAGCTGAAGCAAGGATAAGGAGAGACACATATGGCAATCCAAGACGATTTCAGTATCGCAGTCAACGGAGATATTCGTTACACAGGAACCACAGCGAACTACACTGTGATCGAACTTCACCGATGGCTTGGTGACTTGATGGACAATTCCGGTGTCACCGGTAACGATGTCTTAGACATCACCGACGCCACCGCGTCAGAACGGTCAACGGACAACATCATCACGTTGAAAGCGCCGTACAACATTGACGACACCGCTGCTCAGCACCTTTATGACGGATCCATCGTACAGGACAACGGGAACGTCATCTACGACGGTATCGTCGTCATCGCCAATGCTGGTATGTATCTCAACATTATTCAGAACGGTGCGCTTGCCACAAACTTCTGGACTACAGGTCTCAATGCGGACGCCGCGAACGGTATTAGTCATCGGTTCATGATTAAGGTACGCAACGCTGGCGCTGACATTGACGGACGAAGGTTGATCGGAACGACTCGGGAGTTCGGCTTCACCTACTCCGAGTTCAAGATCAACGGTACGGCCCGAGGTAACAACGTCATGGCCTTGACCTACGCCACGGACTTGAACAACCAAACCGCTGAAGGTACGGTTTCTGGCTGGACGGCGATCACCAACACCGAAGGGTACCGGCTGCTTGATATCGACGGTAATACCGTCAACGAAGCGTATTTCAGTGAGTGGAACCGCGATACGTTCACCATCAACCA
>JAKAIP010000166.1 GCA_021825025.1 bacterium | reverse complement strand
CGATCTCGAAATATCTGAATAGCCCAGAGACGGATCTCTATCGAAAGTCGGACATTCTATTTGGTATGGATCGTGCGAAAGAGGCAATACGAACGCGCGGCTTCACGATGCTCGTCGAGGGGCAGCTCGACGTGCTTCATGCGCATCAGGCAGGGTTCACGAATGCAGTCGCCCTTTCGGGGACGGCGCTCTCTGATAGGCACGTAGCTCTTATGAAGCGCTACAGCGATAACCTGATGCTTGTGCTTGATGCCGATCCTGCCGGACTGAAAGCGACCGCTCGTTCGGCAACGCTTGCGCTTGCGCAGGGACTCCGCGTCAAAGCGGCGCGACTCCCGAAGGGAAGCGATCCTGCAGATTTACTTAGTACGGATGCAAAAGAATTTGGAGTGCGGGTCGCGACAGCGAAACCTATTGTTGAATTTTTTCTGAATGAACTTGCGGATCTTGAGCGTGATCCCCACCGACTGTTGCAACGTGCGGAAACGATCGTCCTTCCCTTGATTGCGGCAATGCCAAGTCCGATGGAGCGCGAACATTTTATACAAAGTGCTGCGCAAGCGCTCGGTCTGAGCCCCGAAGCAGTGCGCGAGTCTCTTCGGCGCGTACCGGCTCAGTCGAGTAGCACGGAGACAGCTACGGCAGGGTCGAAACGGACGGAACCCTCCTCTCCTGCCTCGCGCTCGGCGCGGGAGTCACGCAGAGAAAAGCTCTTAGCGCTTATGCAGGTATATGCCGGCACACCCCTTGCGGAACGTGTCAAATCAAGGTATGTTGAAATTACTGAAGCCGAGCCGTTGTCCTCGCCGGTGCTCCCCGAATCGGTCTTGTTCTTCGTAGAACAGACGTTCGGCGAGAGTCCGAATGAAGGCGCAGCAGACGAGCTTCTCCACGCCTTTGAATCAGCGGTGGTCCGCGAGGCGTATCAAGAAGCAGTGACGGAGTTACGTCGAGCCGAGGCAGCGGGTGAGACATCTGCCATAGAACGTGCGCAGGCAGTGTGTGCGCAAATCTCCTTGCGTCTTGCCACACTCGGGTAGTCAACCAATCATTTCCATTTTATGGCGAAACCCACTACAAAAAAGAAAACCGTGAAAAAGCCAATGGCTGCTAAAAAGGCGGCAAAAAAAGCTGCGCCTAAGAAGGTCGTTGCGAAGAAGAAAGTCGCAAAAGCAGCCCCGAAGAAAAGTGCACCGAAGAAACTGCATTCGAAGAAGCAGGTTGTTCGGACGGCCGCGAAGCAGGCAAAGACAAAAGCATTGTCGCAGAAAGTACTCTCAGCAGAACAGCTGATCGAGAAGGGAAAAGAGCGCGGGTACGTGACCTACAATGAAATCCTCAAATCGTTCCCGCATGTCGAGGAAGATGTGAATTTCCTTGAGTCGCTCTATGAACGTCTCGCAACGGCGGGTGTCGATGTGCTCGAGGGAGGAATGCTCGAGGATGCGGCTGACGAGTATCTTGCAACCCGTAATATCAAAGATCGGCATTCGACGAATTATGATTCGATTCAGATTTATCTCCGAGAGATAGGGCAGTACCCACTGCTCACTGCCGCTGAAGAGCGCGAACTCGCGAAACGCATCGAGAAGAATGATGCTGAGGCGCGCAATATTCTTGCGCGAAGTAACCTCCGTCTCGTCGTGTCGATTGCGAAGAAGTACGTCGGTCGCAGTCCCGACCTCACACTCCTCGACCTTATCCAGGAGGGGAATCTCGGTCTCTTCCGCGCCGTCGACAAATTCGACTGGAAGAAAGGATATAAGTTTTCAACGTATGCGACCTGGTGGATTCGCCAGGCAATTACTCGCGCACTCGCTGACCAGTCGCGTACGATCCGCATCCCGGTGCACATGGTTGAAACGATTGCGAAATATAAACAGGTCTCCCGTCGTCTCTCGCAGGCGCTTGGCCGCGATCCGCAGGCAGAAGAAATCGCGATCGAGATGGGTATCGAACCGGAGAAGATTTATCAGATTGAAAAGATTAATCAGGACACCCTTTCGCTTGAAAATCCGATTGGCTCAGATGACGATGATCGATCGACTCTCGGCGATTTTATTCCAGATGATAAGATTCCTTCGCCTGTGCAAGAATCGTCGGAACGAATTCTCGGCGAGCAGGTGAAAGAGATCTTGAGCGATCTCTCGCCGAAGGAGCGCAAGATTCTCGAAATGCGCCACGGCCTGATGGACGGTGTCTATCATACGCTTGAGGAGGTAGGGAAGGAGTTCGGTGTGACTCGCGAACGTATTCGTCAGATTGAAGCGAAAGCGCTCGAAAAGATTCGCACCCACGACAAAGCTCGTCATTTAAAGTCCTATTAGCGAATAAAAACACCCTCGTACGAGGGTGTTTTTATTTCTATGTGCGCAACTGCGGTGGTCGCGGTACACTCTACGTATGGCGACAACCGAAGCGTTTGAAAAAGCATACCAGGGGTTGAATACGAAACAAAAAGAGGCTGTCGATACGCTCTATGGGCCAGTCATGGTCGTGGCGGGTCCTGGTACGGGGAAGACGCAGATACTTGCGCTGCGCATAGGGAATATCTTGCAGCAGGCAACAGGTACCAAGCCCGACGAGATACTGGCACTCACGTTTACCGAGAGTGCGGTGGCAACGCTGCGCACTCGTCTTGCATCGTTTATCGGCGGTGCGGCGTATCGAGTGCGTATTCATACGTTCCACAGCTTTGCCCGCTCAATACTCGAATTGCGCCCCGATCTTTTCCCGCGTATTGCAGAGGGCGCACAACTTTCGGAAGTGGGAGGAATCAAACTTATGGAAAAGCTCCTTGATGCGGGTGCGTACGCGAAGATACGCAATCCAAAAATGCCGTATCGAGCCGCCAAATCGCTCCTGGCATTTATGGGGGAATTGAAGAAAGAGCATTACACGCCAGAGCAGTACCTCGCTGAACTGACTCGTGCATACGAAGCTCTGCTTGCCGACCCAGATCGCATGCACGCGAGTGGGAGATACGCAGGAAAGGAGAAAGGTGACTTTATCGATCGG
>JAKAIP010000165.1 GCA_021825025.1 bacterium | reverse complement strand
GAGCAAACTGTTGCGGAAGCATTCCGTGTTTTAAAACGGAAAGGGTATTGCCTGATGACCGTCCCTTTTATGATTGGCGAGCACAACGATCCATCAGACTATAGGAGATACACGCGACAAGGACTTCACGCTCTTCTCGAAAAGAAAGGTTTTGAAGTCGTTGAATGTAAAAGTTATGGTGGAATTTTTTCTGTTTTTTCTGAAATGATAAAATTCGCATTTCGAAACCCGTACAAAGAAAAACGAAACCCCATACTTCGCAAATTGGCATATTGGAGCATCATTTTTTTAGAAAAATTAGATGGCGAAAGCATTTCTGAGAGCAATATTTTTTATGCCAACACATATATAATTGCACGGAAACCTTGATATGGTTTGTATAAAAATATCTGGATGATGAAAATCTGTATCCTTACCGACGATTTTCCTCCCTATGTTAAAGGGGGTGCAGGTATTGTTGTTGCCTCGCTTGCAAGCGAGCTTGCAAAATTCGGTAATGAGCTAACGGTCATCACGACAGTGCAAGACCGCACACAGGCCGGCTCGTTTCAAGAGAACGGGATGCGCATCGAGCGAATCTATTCAGATTATAACCAACGATGGCGCTCATGGCGTAGCTTGTACAACCCGGTAACTACGCCTGCGATAAAAAGCATTCTCACAGAGGTAAAACCAGAGATCGTACACGCACACAATGTGCATTATCATCTGTCGTATTGGGCGTTACATCTAGCTCATAAGGGCGGTGCGCGAGTTTTCTTGACCGCGCATGATGCAATGCTTTTTCATTACGGCAAGCTATATGGTTTTATAGACCAAAAAAATCCTGAGTGTCGAAGCATTTGGAATTATCGAGTGAGTACCTGGCAACAACTACGAGAATATCGTTTCTGGTATAACCCTCTCCGGAACTTCCTCATTAAGCAGCTATTGAAGGATGTTAATAAGATTTTTGCAGTAAGCGCAGCACTCAAAGATGCTCTCTCACAAAATGGTATTGATAATGTTGAAGTGATTCATAATGGTATTGATGTAAAAATGTGGAACGTGCTGCCAGAGCCCACTCAAGAGTTCATGCAGAAGCATGGACTTGAAGGAAAGAAAATAATCTTGTTCGGCGGACGCATAAGCGGATTGAAGGGTGGAGACGTCATGCTTATAGCATTGCGTGATATTTTGAAAGTTGAACCACGGACAGTATTGCTCCTGCTCGGCACCCACGACGCATATGTTGAGAAACTTGAAAGGCAGGCTACTTTGTGGGGTATACGCGACCACCTTGTTTCGACAGGATGGCTTTCAGGCGGAGAACTCCGTGCTGCATATCATGCAGCTACTCTTGTGGTGGTGCCGTCGCTTTATCTGGACCCATTGCCGACGGTTGTGCTTGAGGCGATGGCGTGTGGTAAACCAGTGGTCGGGAGCTGCTTCGGCGGCATCCAAGAAATGATCACCGATGGGGAAACTGGCTTCACAGTCAATCCTTATAATAAACAGATTCTCGCAGATCACATCATTAAGCTGCTTGCCAATAAAGAAAGACGGTATGTTTTTGGTCTCACTGGTCGAGCAAGAGTAGAAAAAGAATTTTCTCTCAACGGTTGGTACAAAGAGACATTCGCTGCGTATACTAAGCCATAAGTCATGGAAACTTCCTACCAATGCGCAGTTCCGATAGTATTCATCCTCGCACCACGCATTGAGACAGTGGCGCGGGTGCTTGCAGCTATAAAAGTTGCTCGCCCAGCGGTTCTATATATAGTTTCAGATAAGGGATGGACACCAGAAACTAAAGCGAAATTCACCGCAGTGCAGGATCTTATTGCACAGATTGACTGGTGCGAAGTACGTACTAACTATGCGCAAGAAAATATGGGTGCCAAAGCGCGTCTCGCTTCCGGTATTAGCTGGGTCTTTGAGCATGAAGAACGAGCCATCATCCTTGAACATGACTGCTTACCGCACCTTTCTTTCTTTCAGTATTGCGAAGAACTCCTTGAGCGGTATAAGGATGATGAACGCGTCATGCATATCGGCGGCAACAATTTCTTCAAGGCGATAGGGATAGGTTATAAAAGTCCAGATAGTTATTTTTTCGCAACCATCCCCCATATCTGGGGCTGGGCTACATGGCGTCGAGCATGGAAGTTTTACGACGTGAATATCACACAATGGCCAGAGGCGCGCAAACGGAAAATACTCTACGATATATTTCCAGACGATGCTGTAGCGTTTCGATGGGAGAACCGGTTTCAAGAATATTATGAGGAACGCATCCAATCGTGGGATGGCCAGTGGACATTTGCGGTGCTCTCGCAGGGTGGTTTAAGCATCAATCCGAACGTGAATCTCGTGAGCAATATCGGATTCGGTCCCGAGGCGCTTTCCTGTAAAGATCCAAACGATCCTTTCGCGAATATCTCGACGGAGGCAATGATATTTCCACTTATACATCCACCATTTCTCGTGGTAAGTAAGACAGCCGAAGTGTATACGCACCGGAATGTATTTCATATAAATCAAACACATCTCCAACGCTTCAAATGGCGTCTCAAGAAAAAATTCCCAGGTATTTACCTCTCCATCAAGAGCCTTACTAATCGTCCATAGAACTCAAAACATACCTGAACTCACAAGTCTTCTCGAGGTCGTTATTCTTGGTGTTCCTCGCGAATTGCAGAATAGTAAAGCGGTATAACCATGAAAGAACCTCCAATCCGCAAAATCACGCGTGCAATAATCAAACCCCATAAGCCCCAAAAAATAACGCCCACAGTCATAAGCCCCATCTGTAAAAATGCGTTTACAATAGTATTTATGTATAGCTGTTTAACCTTCTTCTTTGCAGCAAGATATGACGCGGCGGGATGCACAATCATCCCAAACAACGAGAGTATATATATCTGTGAGTAGGGAATCGCGACGGCATAGGCAGGGAAGAGGAAGAGATAGAGATAGGGAGCGACGAGTATGTACGTTCCGATAATGAGAATGCTTGCCATGAACATCCAGAACATCTTGTTCCGTATGCTT
>JAKAIP010000164.1 GCA_021825025.1 bacterium | reverse complement strand
TCCTTCGATACCATTTCCTGAACACGCAAAAAATACGATTGTTATTGCCGGAACTCTATTAAAAAATCTGTTTACCGCTATTGCTTCTTGTGCCTCTACTTCAACTGTTCGACCAGAACTCGCGAGTATCTATCTCGTTCTTGAGGGAGGGGTACTAACTGCCGTAGCGACTGATTCGTTTCGACTTGCGGAGAAAAAAATCCCCCTTTCAAATAAAGGTGGGCAGGGGAAATTCCTCATCCCGGCAAAAAATGCACTCGATATAGCTCAAGCTCTTCCGGACGAAGAACTTATTATGTCATTTGATGAACACCAGTGTGCTTTTGTAAATGAATCAGGAATGCTGGTATCCCGTCTCACAAATGCTGTCTATCCAGATTACCGCCAAATAATACCGAAAGAATCGATTGTAGAAGCTATCGTTTTACGAAAGGATTTTGAAAATGCACTGAAACGCACCACAATATTTTCTGATACCTTTCAAAAAGTCGGAATAAGTTTTGATGCAAAGAAAAATCTTTTCACTTTTTCTGCACGAAACGCTGATATTGGAGAATCAGTAGAAACACTCTCGGCTCGTATTTCAGGAAGTGATTTGAATCTTTCATTCAATCATCGTTACCTTTCAGCAGTGCTTTCACTCACAACGGCAGAAAGTCTCTCATTAACTGCGTCAGGTATTGGGCGCCCGCTTATTATAAAAGGAGTGCAAGATACTTCTTTGCTCTACCTTGTTTCCCCAATGAATCAGTAGAGGGGAGTTGATGAAGTGGCGGTAATTGTGTTTGAGAGAGGAACAGGGAGCATTACTCCTCCAGAGAAGAGGTCAGGATGGGAAGCATACCAAGAAGCAATACCATACTCCCAGTAGGCAAATTGAGGATCTTGAGCAGGGTTTACCGGAGGCGGTCCGAGGGGATTATTTTTATCTGTCCAGTAGAGAAGACTATGCGGGACAATAACACCAGTAGCATCAGGGATACGCCAATTTCCTTGAAGCATTGGGGGTACGAGTGGAGAAATAGGATCTGCTTCACCAAAATAAGTTTTCGGATATTTCGAGAGTGCATATGACATAACGTCATGCCACATTGGTGCAGCGATAAAACCAGCAATCGATTTCACCATAGGAGAGTTATCATTGTTTCCTGCCCATACACCAATAGCGATAGAAGGAGTATAGCCAACCACCCAGGCATCCCGCGTATCATCGGTCGTACCTGTTTTAACCGCGACATCGTACCCGGGGAATGAGAGTGGGGAATTAAGAGCATATTCTGGTACACGAGCTGGTGCATCCGAGAGCATTCCTGAAATATCACGTGCAATAGCTGGAGGGAGAACTTGCGTAGGTTGGGGATTGTAGTGCATCAGGACATTTCCCTGGGCATCATCTACCTCGAGGAGGCCGGTAGGGGTATTTTTCACGCCATCGTTCGCAAATGCGGCATACGCACCGGTGAGATCAAGAAGTCGTACCTCACCGCCTCCAAGCACAATAGTCAGTCCATATTGTGCCGCATTGCCGAGTGAGGTGAGTCCGAATGATTTTGCGAGATTAATCACATTCGTAACACCGGTAAGATAGAGCACTTTGATAGCGGGAATATTAATGGACTGTGCAAGAGCTGTTTCAAAAGTCATAGGACCACGGAAAGTGTTATCGAAGTCTGAAGGTGCGTAACAAGGAGGAGTATTGTTGGTGATGTCAGAAGGAGTACAGGCGGTTGAGAATTGAGTTGGGGTATCAAAAACAACCGTATCGCGGGTATACCCGTGTTCAAGCGCAAGGGAATAAGCAAATGGTTTCATAGTGGAACCAGGCTGCCGCAGAGCAAGAGTTGCATTATATTGGCCGTCTATTGTGGTATCAAAGAAATTTCGTGACCCCACCATACTTAGTATTTGCCCGGTTGCGGGGTCAATAGCAACAAGAGCATCATTTGAGGCTTTAAATTTCTTTTCGTTGTCGAGGGCGTAGGAATTTAAAATAGATTCCGCCTTTGTTTGGAGATCTGCATCGAGAGTAGTCGTCACTTTTAATCCCGACATAAGTGCTCGTGTACCGTAGAGGGCTTCCAGTTGGCTAAGGATATAGAAGACAAAGTGCGGTGCGATAATAGCAGTATGTCCTCCACTCGGAGCGAAAGAGACTGTCTCAGCTTTTGCGCTTGTGTACGTTGCATCATTAATAAAACCGAGCGTGTGCATACGATCGAGGACGAGGTTTTTCCGTGCCTCTAATTCAGCGCGATGTGTCCCGTAGGGAGAATAAAAGGACGGCGCTTGAGTCATCGCGGCGAGATAGGCAGATTCTGCAACAGTGAGGTCTTTTGCAGGAACACCGAAGTAGGCTTCAGAGGCAGCTTCGACACCATAGAGTGTGCCGCCATACGGAATGCTATTCAGATACGCCTCAAGAATCTGATCTTTCGAGTATATTTGTTCGAGTTTTATCGCGAGGATCCACTCATGAATTTTTCGAACAATACTTTTCTCGCTTGTGAGTAAGGTATTTTTTACGACCTGCTGTGTGATGGTAGAACCGCCTTGCGCAAGGGCACCTCCCAGGGCATCTATGAGGATGGAACGAATAATAGACGTGAGACGTATACCGCCGTGCTCATAAAAACTCGAATCCTCGATAGCGATTGTTGCCTGAATAACGTTCGGAGAAATGGCACTGAGTGGCACAATATCGCGGTTTGCGTCGCGATTATAGTCGTACAGAAGGACTTGCCCCGTACGGTCATAAATCTTTGTTGACTGGGAAACCTGTCGATCAGCAAAGGAACTGATATCGGGGACTGGAGCAAGCGCGATGGCAATAATTCCTGCCCCGACCGCGATAAAAGCGATGCCCAGGAGGACGAGAGCAGCGGCAATGACAGTATGCCGTCGAGAGAAACGAGAGAAGAGGGTCATGGTCTGTATGCTAACACACCGTGCGCCGCGACTGGTGGTCGCGGCGCACGGTGTGTTGTATGTACTATCGAAAACTAAAAATCGGTCTCTGGTTCAAGCCCCTCAACTTCATGGAATCCTTCCATAAGGAGA
>JAKAIP010000163.1 GCA_021825025.1 bacterium | reverse complement strand
CGGACAGATTCCTCAGAATATCCCGACAGGCCCGACACCAGAGCAGATACAGCAAATGATGCGCCAACAGGGAATTCCGCAAACCATTCCGCAATATTCGAATTAAAATAAAAGAACCTTCGACTGCGTATTAGTAAGATGAGGTTTTATTTTGTGCGATTTGAGGATACCATTATCATGTGGCGAACATGAAAGACGAAGAACTTATAGATGCATTTCTGCGCGGCAATGATGATGCGTTGGAGGTCCTCATAAGAAATTACGCGGGGCCCATTTATAATTTCGTATTTTATCTTGTGGGAAATGTAGGAGATGCGGAAGATATTACACAAGATGTATTCGTAAATGTATGGAAGAATATTGAAAAATTCGATAAGACGAAAAAGTTCAAGACGTGGATATTTGCAATTGCAAAGAACGCCTCATTCAATTGGCTGAAGAAGAAAAAACCATTCGTATTTTCGGATATTTCAACGACCGATGAGAACAACGAGCTTGAAGATTTTGTGGAATCCATCGCTGACGACTCACCGCTTCCCGAAGAGCTTTTTATGCGCGCTGATCTTGGTCGAGAGCTTTCAAAGGCAATCGATACCCTGAACCCGATATACCGCTCTATTCTTCTGCTTCATTACCGAGAAGAACTGTCCCTCCAGGAGATTGCTGAATTGCAAAATGAATCTATCAATACGATAAAAAGCAAACATCGTAGAGCGCTCATTTTACTGAGAAAGGTGTTCAATTATTGAGCGTATGCACCCAAAAAGGCCTGAATATTGTACTAGAGTATGAAACAAACCATGCACGACGATTATAAGAAGCTTTTCTCGCATCTACCCGAAAAGAAGGTTCCTGAATGGCTGGTGGGGGATGCGATGCTTCAAATCAACGCAAAAAAGAAAAAAAGCGCAGTATATATGCGCATCTTTTTGTTCGGCTCGATGAGCTTTATCGCATCGATCGCATTAGTGCTCATATCAAAGGAGTTCTATAGCGAGTTTTCGCAATCGGGCTTCCTCCAATTCATCTCCCTCCTGTTCTCTGACGCGAGAGTGGTTGCCACCTACTGGCAAGACTTTCTTATGTCACTTGCGGAATCCTTACCCATATTCGCCACCGTGGGAATATTGGGAAGCGCCTTCCTTTTCCTGTTTTCGATGCGGCAGTTCCTCCTCAACATACGAGCGACCATGCGAACAAATTTCATAACTAATTAACATAAAACAATGAATATAAAAACAAAAATGCAAGAAATCATAAACTCCAAGGCCACGCGATATGGCATTCGTATCATTGGGGCGTTATTCGTACTTTTGCTCGTATTCAAAGCGGGTGAGTATGTAGGAATCAAAAAAGCCTCCTTTTCTTACAATTGGGGAAATAACTATTATCGCAATTTCATGGGACGCGGAAGAATGAACATCGGCGGATTTCGTGGCGAGGATTTTTTGATGGGACATGGAGTGGGAGGACCAATTCTTAAAAACTCAAGCTCCACGCTCATCATTCAGGATCGCGATGGCGCGGAAAAGATCGTGCTCATTTCAGGCAATACGCTCATCAAAAGGTTCAGGGACGACATATCGGGAAGTGATTTGAAGCCGGGAGAATGGGTGGTGGTATTAGGAAATCCTAATGAGGAGGGGCAGATCGAGGCAAAATTGGTAAGAGTATTGCCACCGCCCCCGCAGCCCATTTCAACATCAACGAGCGCCCAATAACCATGAATAAAATACTCCATTGGATATCCGAACATCGCATTACCGCCCTATTATTAGCGGCACTGGTCGTCGGCGGAGGATATTACGGCTATACAAAATTAACAACAGCAACTCCTTCTACACAATATGTTTCCGCAACAGCAGAAAAAGGAACGCTTGTCACCTCGGTATCGGGAAGCGGTCAGGTTTCAGTGTTGAATCAGATCGATATAAAACCGGAAACATCGGGAAGGATCACATCGATCCTCGTCCACAATGGACAGTATGTTTCGGAAGGGCAAACAATAGGTCGTTTGGATACTACGGACGCTGAAAAGGCAGTGCGCGATGCCCAAGTGAATCTTGATTCGAGCAAGCTCCAGCTCACTATCCTTAAGGAGTCCAGTGCGAATACCGACCAACTCATTTCGGATACGTATAACGAAATTTCAAATACATTTCTTGATCTGCCTACGATCATGACCGGTCTGAATGATGCACTTCATGATAAGACGATCGTTTCGTATCTTAACCTCATAGACCCACAGGACAGGGATGCGATCACCCCTCTCGTGAACAGTGCAGAATCAAGCTATCAGGCAGCCCGTAGCGCGTACGACACGACGTTTGCGAACTATCACACGCTCAATAGAACCGATCCGCAGGATACGATTGTCTCATTTGCGAATGAGACCGCCGATGTGGCGACAAAGACCGCGGATGCAATAAAGAATACGACCAACGTTCTCGACTATGTAAATGACTATTATACGCAACGCGGAAGGACGATTCCTGCGATCTATTCGACACTTATCGTCAAACATAAAGCGGACCTTACGACATACACCTCTGAGATAAATCCGCATATTGCAAATCTCTCCTCAGTGCTCTCCTCGATTACCAATGCTCCATACAACATAGCCTCTCAGGAACTCACCATACGTCAGCGGGAGAACGCGCTCGCGGATGCTCAGTCAGCGCTCCAGTATTACACGATACGAGCTCCGTTCAGTGGGGTAATTGCGACAGTAAGTCCCGAGATCGGAGATACTGCATCGCCCTCATCGGTTTTTGCTACGCTTATTTCTTCAAATTTTTATGCCGAGATAGCACTGAACGAAGTTGATGTGTCAAAGGTAAAGATCGGACAGAAAGCAACTCTCACATTCGATGCGATCGATGGATTGAGTTTGACCGGAAAAGTGATCGAAATAGATACCATAGGAACCGTCTCTCAAGGAGTGGTCACTTATAATGTGAAGATCGGATTTGACGGTTCAAGCAATGGAATAAAGCCGGGGATGAGCGTTACCGCGTCCATCATCACCGACGTAAAGCAAGATATATTGCTCGTTCCGAACGCAGCAGTAAAAACTCAAGGAACGGATC
>JAKAIP010000162.1 GCA_021825025.1 bacterium | reverse complement strand
ACCAATCTGAATCCATCAGGAGTTAGGGTTATGCCACCATACTCAGGAAAGTCGCAGGAAATTTTTCCGTACACCTTACACCTCTCACTTCCAGGAGGATCATAACCCAAAGTGCTATAAATTGGTATAGCCCCTGTGTGTACAGTGGTTTTCGTACAATAGAGTGCTTTTCTGTGCAGATGATATGCGCTATGCTCCTTATATATGTTAGATATCACCTTCATCCGAGAGAATCCGGATATCATCCGTGCGGCGATGAAGCATAAGCACCGGGAAGGGGTTGATCTTGATCGGCTGCTCCATCTTGCTGATGAACGCAAGAAGCTTGCCGGAGAGGTGAGTGAAATAAATAGAAAGCGTAATGAAGCGGCCGCTGCCCGAGACGGTGAGGCAGGAAAAAAACTCAAGGATGATTTACGGAACGTGGAAGAGCAGTACCAAGCAGTAGAGAAAGAGCTTCTCTCTCTGCTCATCCAGCTTCCTAATATTCCTTCTGCTGATACGCCGGTTGGTCCGGATGAATCGGGGAACGTGGTGGTGCGCCAGTGGGGCGAAAAACCAACCTTTTCGTTTGCTGCGAAACCGCATTGGGAGCTAGGCGAAATGCTTGGCATTATCGACAGCGAGAAGGCGGCAGAGGTATCCGGTGCCCGTTTCACCTACCTCAAGGGTGATCTTGCGCCCATGCAGTTTGCGCTGCTGCAATTCGTTCTCAAAACGCTTACTTCCGAGGAAATACTCGGAACGATCATAAAAGGTGCGGGTCTTTCAGTCTCTGCAAAACCGTTTATTCCCGTCATACCTCCGATCATGATGCGATCCCAGGTCATGAACCGCATGGCGCGGCTCGATCCTATTGATGAACGGTACTATTTTGAGAAAGACGATTTGGTATTCATCGGAAGCGCGGAACACACGCTTGGTCCGTTGCATATGGATGAGACACTTACTCCAGAGCATCTACCGCTGCGCTATGTGGCGTATACGCCTGCGTTCCGTCGGGAAGCAGGAGCAGCGGGAAAAGATACGCGCGGCATTCTACGACTCCATCAGTTCGATAAAATTGAGATGGAATCATTCACGCTTCCGGAAGAAGGACTTGCAGAGCAAGATCTATTTGTCGCTATTCAGGAATATTGTATGCAGCAGCTCGGCATTCCGTACCAGGTGATGCTTATTTGTACCGGAGATATGGGATTTCCTGATCAGCGGCAGTTTGATATTGAATCATGGATGCCCGGACAGGGAGTGTATCGAGAGACTCACACTTCTGATTACGTGGGCGGTTTCCAATCTCGCCGGCTCAATACGAAAGTAAAACGAGCAGACGGCACCACAGAACCCGTGCACATGAACGATGCCACCGCGATTGCTATGGGACGCACCCTCATTGCTATTCTTGAAAATTACCAGGAAGCGGACGGCTCTATCCGCATTCCTGCGGTTCTCCGCCCGTTCATGCTCGGAAAAGAACGGATCGAAAAGGTGCGCACATAATCTTCTATGGCACCCCGTGTTGTGCTTCCGGAATCTCGCATACGCCTGCAGCGCCATCGGCGTCGCATGTTGCTGTTGTGGTCTGCTGTCACTGTATGCATTCTCCTGCTGGGCGGCAGTATTGCACTGCTATGGCTACCGCAGTGGCGCATTACCGCGGTGTCGATAACTGGCACACAAACACTCACTCCTTCTGCTATTGCCACTGTCGCGTATGCGGATCTGTCGGGAAGATACGGATATATAATCCCCAAAAATAATGTGCTGGTATATCCGAAGCAAAAAATCAGTGCGGATGTATTGCATCAATTTCCTGTACTGCAAACCGTATCAGTTGGTATAGAAAATTTTCACACGCTGCGTGTGAGGGTGGTGGAGCGCACTCCTGTCGCGCAGTATTGCGGGAGCGAAGCGGCTTCAAATACCCCTTGTTATCTACTTGATCAAAGTGGAATGGTATACGCTCCTGCTTTGCAGAATTCGGAGAGTGCGTATGTATCCTATTTTGGATCGACGACGCAAGGAGCTCTTCCGTGGCAGTATCTTTCCCCGGAGCAATTCCAATCATTGCTGGCACTGACTCAAGCGGTGAACGGAGTGGCGAAGACCGATACGGTACATAGTGTCTCTGTTGATCCTTTGGGAGAGGTGCATATGACGTTCGGAAGCGGTTTCACGCTCCTGTTCATGCTTTCACAGAATCCAGCAGATGTGCTGCATAGTTTCTCATTGGCGCTTACTAGTGACCCGTTTACCACCCATGCACTATCGGCGGTGGAATATCTTGATATGCGATTCGGTGATCGGCTGTACTACAAACTCAAATAACAGTAAGGTAATTGCATGCATAACTTTTGGAAGCAGCTGCCGCGGCCGTTTTTTGTGTTGGCACCGCTTGCCAACGTGACGGATGCTGCATTCCGCACCCTTATCGCACGCTATTCCAAACCGCATGGTCCGCAGGTCATGTACACCGAATTTGTTTCTGCGGACGGGCTGATGCACGGGAATCGGGACGTGCTGCTGCGGGATCTTCAGTTTAGCGATGCACAGCGTCCAATCGTGGCGCAGCTCTTTACCAGCGATTCCGGATCGATGGAAGCGGCTGCCGGATTAGCTGCTGAACTCGGATTTGATGGGATTGATATTAATATGGGATGCCCGGATCGAGCAGTCGAAAGACAAGGCGCGGGAGCAGCACTGATCAAGAACATGTCCCAGGCAGTAAAAGTGATAGAGGCTGCGCAACGCGGTGCTCCAACACTTCCCATTTCAGTAAAAACCCGCTTGGGGTATAACACGGATGTACTTGAATCATGGGTGGAGACGCTGCTCTCCACTCCCATTGCAGCACTTACTATCCACGCCCGCACGCGCAAGGAAATGTCCAAGGTTCCGGCTCGATGGGAACGCATCGCTCGAGCGGTAGAACTGCGCAATGCGTTGCGGAGTCCTGTTTGTATCATCGGCAATGGCGATGTAGTGGATCTTGCCGATGCTGCGCAGAAAGCGGCGCATACCGGCGCTGACGGGGTCATGCTCGGAAGAGCTATTTTCGGCACACCCTGGCTGTTTGATCCGTCTCGACAGCCGACGCTGCGCGAACGCTTGGAGATTGCCACC
>JAKAIP010000161.1 GCA_021825025.1 bacterium | reverse complement strand
CGGCGTGGGCTGAGAACATATCCAGGTCGACGGCGATGAAAGGCTGACGACTGTTCGATCGGAGCGCATTCACAAAGAGGTTATGGGCAATGCGGTAGATCCAGGGCGAGAACGGTCGCGTCGTGTCGAATTCCTGAATATTTTGATAGGTTTTGATGAATACTTCTTGCACGACGTCTTCGATAGGTGCCACATCGAGCAGGAATCTTCTTCCGTAGCGCAGAAGCTTGGGTTGGTACCTACTCATAAGTACACCAAACGCGTCCTCATTCTTTCCCTGGACGAGTGCAGCAAGCTCTTCATCAGTTTTCTGGCTGAGCGCCTCCATGTCTTTGTAGTATACCCCGGAGAAGGAAACATTCGTCGCGGACCGGTGTACCATAGGTACTATTCACTAATTATTTTCACTATGGCTGCCTTCCAATATTTTAAAGAAAATTTACGTGCCTCGGCACAGCTAATCGGTCTCTCGGATGCAGAACTGGAGACATTTCAGAAACCCGATCGTATCTTGCGAGCGGATCTTACTATTCCGCTTGATGCGGGTGGGACTGCCTCATTTCCGGCCTATCGGGTCCAATTTAATAATGCGCGTGGTCCATACAAGGGTGGTATTCGCTTCCACCCCGGTGCTGACGAAGACGAAGTGCTCGCGCTTGCCGCTATGATGGCGGTGAAATGCGCCGTAGTCGGCATCCCGCTTGGGGGTGCGAAAGGGGGTATTGCTGTTGATCCGAAAAAACTGTCTTCGAGCGAGGTGACAGCACTCTCGCGGGCGTATGTCCGTGCCTTTGCTGAGCATCTTGGTCCCGATACGGATATTCCCGCGCCAGACGTGTACACAACACCAGAGATCATGGCGGTGATGCTTGATGAGTATGAGCGTCATATGGGTAAGAGTCTTCCTGCGATGATCACGGGGAAACCGCTTTCCATCGGCGGAAGTCTCGGGCGCGACACGGCGACCGCAGACGGTGCGGTGGCAGTGCTCAGTGCTTTTCTTGAAGATCGAGGACTCGATGCGACTCGACTGTCAGCGGCAGTGCAGGGAGCGGGGAATGCGGGAGCACAGGCGGCGCGCCTCCTCGAGCAGATGGGGACTCGAGTTATCGCCCTTGCGGATTCGAAAGGCACACTCTTGCGGGAAGAGGGTCTTCCCATTGCGTCGGTGCTGGCGGTCAAAGAGCAGGCGGGTTCAGTGCTCGATGCGGCGGTAGCGGCAACAGAGCGAGCCGATTCAGCAGCGGTACTGCAGAGTCAGGCGGATCTATTTGTTCCCGCAGCACTCGAGGAGCAAGTGACAAAAGCAACGGTCACAGATATGCACGCGGGCATTATCTTGGAAATAGCAAATGGTCCGGTGACCCCCGACGCAGACGCTGAGCTTGCCACCCGTGGTGTCACCATTATTCCTGACGTGCTTGCGAACGCCGGGGGTGTGACCGTCTCCTATTTTGAATGGATACAGAATCGTACCGGTGAGCGGTGGAGTCGGGCGATCGTTGAGACAAAGCTTGCCGAAACAATGCGGCATGCGTATCGCGAAGTCGCTGATTTCGCCACAGAACGCGGGGTACCGCTGCGGCAGGCAGCGTATGCCCTCGCGCTCACGCGCATTACGGACGCCATGAAAGTACGAGGTCGACTCTAAGGAGCCGGGACGATATTCGTCGGTGTGTCGGCAGCAAAATTCCGTATATTGTCGAGCGTGGTGTTGATAATACGTATCACTGCTTCGGTAGTATTGAATCCTGCGTGGGGGGTCACAATGACGCGGGGGTGCGAGATAAGGTAGTGATTCTCAAGTGTGATCCTGAGCGCGGCTTCGTTCGGGTGTGGCTGGGCGAGCAGTACCATCTCGTCGTTGAGGTCGCCTTCTTCCTCGAGCACATCGAGTCCTGCTCCTGCGAGCGTGCCATTACGAAGCGCTTCGACGAGCGCTTCTGTCTCGACGACGGCGCCGCGTGAGGTGTTGATGAGGTAGGATCCTTTCTTCATCATACCGATATTGTCTTTATTGATGAGGTGGTGCGTATGTGGGTTGTAGGGCACGTGCAGCGAGACGATGTCCGACTGCGCAAGGAGGTCGGGAAGCGAAGCGTAGGTGAAGTGGTTGTCGCGGGCACGTGCTTCGTCGGGGTGGGTCTCGAAACCGAGCACTTTCATGCCAAAACCGTTCGCGATGCGAATGGTGTGCATACCGATGTGTCCGCAGCCAATGACGCCGAGTGTCTTACCCTGAAGATCAAATCCGCGAAGCCCGCTTGGCGAGAAGGCCCCTGACTGGACAAGTGCTTCAGCTTCGAGAATACGGCGCGACAATGCAAGAATGAGTGCGAACGCAAATTCGGCGACGGTATTTTCACCGTAAGAAGGAACCGTGGCTACGGTAATGCCGCGGGCTTTGGTTGCCGCAAGATCGATATGGTCGAACCCGGTCGAACGGGTCGCAATAAGTTTGACAGCCGGGAAGCGATCCAGTTCTGCTTCGCCAATAGGAGAGTCGATAAAAATACTGAGGACGGTTGCCTCAGGATCGGTTAAGTCAGGGTATGCGCTGAGCGGCTTCTCGTGGAAGGTAATCTGTTCGTTGGTAAGTTTTTCGCGCACATATGCCTCCTCCCACGCCTCGCCCGAAAAGTAATGAATATTCATACGTTTATTTTACACCGTTTCAGTTTCGCGTTCTATAGCGAGTAAGCGCTCGTATTTCTCAAGACGCTCTTTCTGACCGAGACCGCCAGCTTTAATACCATGGGCGCCGACGCCGTAGGCAAAGTCAGCGATAAATGTGTCATCAGTCTCGCCCGAGCGGTGTGAGGCAATGGGTTCCCATCCTGCAGCGAAAGTTGCTTGGACAGCCTGGAGCGCCTCCTCCACCGTCCCCACCTGATTTGGCTTAATAAGTACGGCATTAATTTCTCTTGCTCTGCGGGCGCTCGCGATGCGTGCCGGCGTAGTGACCGTGAGGTCATCGCCGACGATGAGTACCCGCTCTCCTAGGCGGGCTGTAAGCTCGGTAAAGTCGGTATGTGCGTCCTCCGCGAACGGATCTTCGATACTGTGGAAAGGGAAGCGCGAAATGAGTTGCTCGTAGACCGTTGCCAATTCGTCGGCGGTG
>JAKAIP010000160.1 GCA_021825025.1 bacterium | reverse complement strand
CTCCCAGGAGCAATCGAGCCCAGCCCTTCGGGCTGGGCGTGCTCGCGACCCACTTCGTGGGTCGCTCTCGAGTCCGATGCGAAGCACCGGACGAGCAATTGTAGGCGTATACCGATATACGTTGATGCGTGCGTGGCGTAAAATGGCGACGATCTTTCGTAGTGCCCTCTGGTACATGAGCGGAGACGAAATGCGCAAGCGGCCTATAATTGCACCATTGGTGAACAGCAGGCAGTTGTTCATATCGTCGTCACCGTGGATTCTGATGGAAAACTGTTGTCCGTACGTCCTATATCTGGTTCTTCGGCTGTCGCCAACAACCAAGTTATCAACAAGACTGTATCTGCGAGGATGTATCGTACCGTCCACAGATTGGACAAGCGAGACCGTACAGAGCGCTTTGGACGAAATATCATGCCTCAAAGCGGTCTTTCTGCACTCTCCAGGGGACTTTTCGGACGTCGCCAAACGCTTGTTGGATAGAGATCGTTATCCGTGCTTGGAGAGGCTTTATATGTATGCGGCATCAAGCGATGTTTGCCACAGAATGCTGAATGATTCACGCGTCGGGATTCGCTCGACCGGTCTCTATAATACGAACATGGTGAGCTATATCACGTACGAGTTGATGCGAGATGTGCACGGCGCCATCATGCAGATTGACGAGAAGATGTCGTTGGATGAGGCGTTCGATATGTCTAAGGGTGCTGTCTACGCGTTGTCGACATCGCCGTCTCCTCAATGCACCTCACTCGTTATGGAGGCCATTCGACATCTTCTCGTATTGCCATTCGCGCATGAGTTGCCACTAGAGCGCTTGATTGGGACATTATTCGACGTCTCACTGGACGTGCCACCGCTCGATGTAGTTGTCCGAATACAGGAACGGATCGCGAGCACACCTGGACTGCCTGATTGCTTGAAGAAATATGAGGATGTCATATCGAGATCATTGACGCTTATGCATGACGTGTTGTTGACTGCGCAGGATTCCTTCGACCGTGGCCTACGGTTTTCCCACGCGTTCACATGTTTTATCCACGGGTGCGTGCTGCGCTACTTCGGACATCCGGGTAGCGTTGCCCGGAATGACGACATATTGATTCTTGATGCGCTGATTGATGGCATCTGGTCGTTCATCGAGTCTGGACGCAAGAATGATATAGTCGAGAAGAACATGCGTGCCTACTTGTTGTCGCTTCCGGAAAGATTGGATGACATTGGACGCCATAGAGCGCATGTCTTGACGGAGTTCTTTGTGAAGCTGACGATGCATGGTCGGCGTGAGGATATCGAGATCGTTCAAGAGTTGGCCATCGAGGGTCTTCTCGACAGAATCATGGCGACCTACATCGTTAACAGAGATGTATACACCAAATTCCTGGAGATGGCGCAATACGAGGCAAGCGCGAATAGGAATGGCATCTCCGAACGCTGGGTGATCGCTCCGCGGGTCATCGATATGTTTCCCGAACTAAGTGAGCGCCTCGGATCCGAAATGAACAAACTAGATCTCCCGATGATGTAATGGCGTATACAACTATACACCTGGCCGCATCGCTTTATACCTCGACGGCGACGCCGAGCCAGCCGTCGGCATCATCTGGAGCTTGGCCGGAAAGCCGCCAGCTTCGTCGTTGGCATGATTGCGCTTTTCGTGCTCGGTCCTACGCTAATGATCACGTTAATCCATGCTTCGGTCGCGTCGACTTCGAGAAAGGCGTAGTACCGGACGGCAAGACTACACGGATCGGCCTCTGGGGGTCGATGGGCGGCGCAGAAGCCCATGGCCAGCTACGCGGGTCATCAAAATGGGGGGCGGTCTTGCTCAGTTCGATCGCTTTCGCCGGCGGAAGCGGCGTGTGCGGCGGCGGTGTCGTATCGGAGGTGGATAAGTTGGCAATCGTTGTGCATCAGCGACCGAGCCATGGATACTGATGGTGCACTCGTCCTCAGGGAGTCGTCAACGACGAAATTCGAGTTAGGGATGAAGCCATGCGTCGACATGACGGCAACGGGGTCGCCGGATGGGGAAAGACTGTCGTGGACCATGGACAGAATATTGGATGCGGCGGATGGCCTTCAGTGTCTTAGCGTTCGAGGACGTCGTATCCGGTATCCCTTCATCGAGCGGCTGCACGCGATGCGGATAGATGACGACACGTATCGACGGATGCTGGCTGATTCGCGCCTCGGCATACGGATGAGTGCACTAGCCAGTGATGCTTCCGAGTCGCATCGGCTTATGGACGGAGCTATGCATCGCGAAGACGTGGTTCATTTGACGCATGGAGTGCTTATCAATCTGTCGTATCGGTCGTAGAGGCATCGACAGCGACATGATGATAGATTGCGTCGAATCGGCGCTTGCACTCAGCATTCTAAACGCCGACTCCGTACGCATACGCACCGAAATCGCCGACTCCGCACGCGTCGTTGGTGTGCCCGAATGGACGCTTGCTGAAATGCATTAGACAAGGATGCCAATTTAGCCAAGCAGTGCTTAGAAATTGCACACCGTTCCTTGAGCAAGTATGGCGGAGAAACAGGCATGCTGGCGCGCATCGCCTTCTTCGTACACAGCCCTTGATTCGAGATGAATATATGTTGTTTGCACTGGTACGATGCGTCGAGGACGATAATGATGATGCGTATGCTCTCATAGCAACACGTATACTCGAATGGCTTGGATACCAGCATTCTATATTCATATGGTGGCGTTCGGCGTCAAGAAGCGTCCAGGCCGAGTGATCCGCAGAAGCGGGCATCATCACTGACCTGATGAAGACAAGCGTGCATCTGGCCATGATCGAGAAAACGGCGATCGTTGTCGGCCATCGTATCACAATTCAACCACACAAAGGAGAACAAAACCATCATTGGCACCTTACGGACAATGTCCGAAGATTTCCTACGGATGGACAGGGAAAGACAACTAAAATGAATACCGTCTTGATGCGATCGATAGCGTTTGCGGGCAAATGCTCAGCGTACGCTGGTTTTGAACAGTCAGAAACACACAAAGTAGTGTTTCTTGTACACCAGCGAACGTTCTTCACTGCGTTGGCACCGTGGGCCCTGATGGTGCACTATTGTACATACAGGTTCTATCTCATCCTCAGGGAGTCGCCGACGAGGAAGTGCGAGTTTAAGATAATGCCAAGCATAGACTGGTCGTTGGATATAAGAAAGCTCCAG
>JAKAIP010000159.1 GCA_021825025.1 bacterium | reverse complement strand
CCGTCGCACCGTGAATATGCGAATTCTGTGCAACCAGAAGGACGTTCGCATTCGTCGCATTCGCAAGAATGGTACTAAAAATGGCAATGCCAAATGCGCCGCCGATATTTCGCGTGAGATTCAGTAAGCCCGACGACATCCCGACTTCATGCAGTGGAACCGAGGTAGTCGCCGCACTCGTGAGCGGCGCCATCCCAAGGCCAAGACCCGCGCCGAAAAGCACGAGGGGAAGTATGAAATCGCTCGAAGTCATCGCAGGATCAAGATGCATCAAGAGAAACAGCCCGAGCGCTGAGAGTGCCATACCAAACGACACCGTATATCGGGGGTGAAACCGATTCGCAAGCCGGGCACCAAATGGTGCGAAAACGGGAAGCGCGAGCGCCATGGGTACGAAGAGATACCCGCTCTGAGTCGCGGTGTAATGGAGAAACGTCTGCGCAAATACCGGCAACAAGAGCATCGCTCCCATCATGCCGCCAAAAGAGATAAACGACACAGCGAGCACTGAGACAATCACGGGATTCCGAAAGAATTTGAAATCAATAATAGGATGGCTGTGCCGCGTCTCCCACCAGTACACAAGGAGACCAAAGACGAGCGTGCCCCCGTAACACAGCATGCTCGTGCTTGAAAGCCAGCCCCAATCCTGCCCTCGGTCAACCACGAGCACGAGACTCGAGATCGCGCCCGAGAGAAGTACCGCGCCAAACCAGTCGAATGTTCCCCGCTCCCCGGGACGATCCTGCGAAATGAAGAGCAGCGTCATAATGAGGCCGGCGATACCGATCGGCAAATTAATAAAGAATACCCAGCGCCAATCGAAATTATCGACAAGGTACCCGCCCAGCAGCGGCCCAATAACCGCAGATATTGCAAAGGAAGACGACCAGATACCGAGCGCCTGCGCGCGCTTCTTCGGATCGAGAAATGACTTCGCGATGAGCGACATAGCCGTGGGATACACCGCTGCACCGACAAGCCCTTGAAGCACGCGGAAGAATATCAGTGAGTTGAGGCTCCACGAAAGCCCTGCCAGAATAGAAACGCCGATGAATCCGACAAAACTCCAAAGATAAATCACTCGATTCCCGAATAGGTCGCCGAGCTTCCCGAACACCGGCACGAAGATAGCATTGCTGATGATGTACGCGGTAGCAATCCATGCGGCTGAACTGACAGTGATACCGAAGTCACCCATAATCTTCGGCATCGCAAGATTCACGACCGTACGGTCAAGACCAATGAGGAGCGTCCCCACCATCACTGTCCCAAGCACCAGCCACGGCGACCCGCCGCGCGACTGATTCGAAGTGTCCTCAGGGGTGCCCGCCATAGCGTCCGTGCACTACCGCGTCGAGATCCACATGCGTGCCGACATGCCATTTCGGAGTTCCGGATACGCATTCGTATCAAAACGAGCTTTCACATCAAATTGCTGAACTTGGCGTTGGTCGGAGATATTGAACACGATGCCCGATTGATTACTGGTCGGTGCCACCTCATCAATCACGCCCGAGAACTGTCGACCACCAAACGCGTCCACCGTGAAGACGACCGGGTCGCCCACCTGTATCTGCGCAAGACCTTTATTCTCATCAATTCTCCCGACAACGCGAAGCTGCAGCGGGTCGATCATCGTCACGACCTCCGACCCCGCACCAATCTCGGCTCCGAGCACGTCATTCACCTGCACCACAAGACCTGCAACTTTACTCGTAATGACTTGTGTCCCCACGAGCGCTACTGGCTGATTTGCTGCAACCGTATCCCCCGAGTGCACATACACCCGATCGAGACGCCCTGGCGCAGCCGCAGTGAGCGTAATGAGTGGTGCCTCAATACTTGCCGTATCAATGGCGATACGATTCGCTGTCGAAATACCGTACGCAATTATTGCACCCGCAAGAATGATAGTGATACTACTACCAATAACGATGAGCTTTTTTCGAAGTGGTGTCATAGTAAATATTACTGAGTGGTGATGCCAAACGAGAGTACCTCTTGCCCGCTGGTAAGCCCCGAAACGATTTCGGTCATACCGGTAGCGCTCACAAGACCGGTTGTCACAAGCGTCTTTACGGGAGCACCGGTGCCGCGCTTCACATACACAAACGATTGTCCGCCATCGGTCATGATGCTGCTCGTCGGGACAACGAGCGCCTGCTCCTTACTTCCTCCAAGTGACTGGATCGAAACCAGTACCTGCCCCGGCACCACCGTCTGTCCCAAGTGCGCATTCAGCGTGACGACCGTACCGGCCACTGGTGCAGTCAGAACTGCATTTCGAATTGAGACATCCACACCGCTGAGCGTCGCTTGTGCCGCGTCGACTGCCGCCTGTGCTGCTGCAATATCATTTGTCGTCGGACCGGCTTGTGCGAGCGTAAGGACTCCCTCCGCAGACCGGAGCGCGGTTGTCGCACTCGTTATGGTATTGGCTGCTCCCGAGACACCGAGACGGGCGGTATTGATCGCCGACTGATATCCCTGCAGGGTTGTAAGTGGCAACGTAGCAGACGGCGTGCTCTCTGCGAGCAAGCTCGCAACGGTATCGAGAAAAGCAGAAATTTGCGCGAGATTCGTTTGAGCAACCGCAGCGCTCGCATGAGGATCCTGGGTCGCGAAACTTGTCGCACTCACCTCGGAACCCCAGTCAGCGAGCACCGCCTCGAGAGCGACCCGCTCATTTTGTACGGTGTTTTGCAGTGTCTGATCAGAGAACGTAAACGCAAGCGTCGCTGACGAGGTGCGCGGATTGAGGAAAAACTGATCGGTCTTGGTATGAATCGCATCGTCTGCAGTAATGTACGCACTTCGAATCGCACCACGCAACGCCTCCTCCGCCTGCGTGACCGCTGTCTCGTCGATCGTCAGTTGCTCAGGCCGAGTACCCGCCCGAAGTGCGGCAAGTCTCGCCTGCGCCGCCTCGAGATTTGCGACAGCTCCTGCTCGGGTCGCGAGCAGCGCTGACTGGTCGAGTGCGATAAGCGTTGCGCCCGCACCGACAATCTGACCAAGCTTCACGGGAATAGCCACAATCTGCCCAGGTACCTGAAACGACAGTTCAGAATTCGCGCCGCCAACTGCCGTGATAGGAGCGGTTTGTACTGCCACATACTGCCCTACTGGCAGAACGGTGCTCGTCCGCCACGCCATGCCGATAAGAACTACGGCAATAACGACAGCACCGCCGAGAGCCACTACCGGCTGTAAGAGATAGGAGAGGATGCGATGGAATC
>JAKAIP010000158.1 GCA_021825025.1 bacterium | reverse complement strand
CGCCCACAGAATGTGGTGCCTAAATTACCACCTTCTGTGAGTCAGACTGCCCCGAAGACTGCGCCATCCGTGATTCAGGCAACACCAAAGGCAGCTCCAGCACCTCCACAGAAATCATCGTCCGGCGTTCAGCAGCCTGCGCAGAAGACGGTTGTCGTCCCGGCGGCCAAACTGCATGCGCATTATCCGCGTCGCAGCAAGCGTCAGGTCGAAGGACTCTGACGCACTCCGTATAATCTATACGGGCAACCAGCGGACGGCTAAAATGAACACGACGTCAACCGATGGCCGCCCGTCGTCGCTCAATCGCGAACAACGATATCGCTCGCTGGTCGACGCTCTCGCTAGCAACAACATTGGGCGCGCAAAAGAACTCATTGACGACGACTCGCGCTTACCCAACGATGAATCGGTGATAACGTTTTGTGAACACGATGGAACGAACATTATATTTCGCGTAATGTCAAGTGATATGCTCGCCCTAATCCTTCGCTACGCGGAAAGTCGTTTTAGCATTGGGTACATAATCAATCGTGTCAGCGTAGACGGAACGACACCCCTTACTATGGCTTTTCGGAATCGCGCGAGCAAAGACGTCATCATCGCTCTCCTTGATGCTGGCGCCGACAAGAAGAGCACGCCAACGGTCTCGATCAATCCAACACCTGCCAACGACACCGAATCATTCATACAATCGGCAATGCAAGCACAACGAATCATTACCATCTACAAAGATCTCCTGCAGCGGGGCCGCAAAGAACTCATGGACTTTGTTCTTAGGCGCGTTGTGAACAAAGAGTACATGTTGGTGGCTCAGCTGATGCAAATCGGGTTATTGTTATCGTTTGAGGAGCGATTTGATGTTCTTCGCGTCATGCTTGATCGTAAGGACAATAGAAACTACGTATTTGACGCTGCTGGCACACACGAACGACAGGACGAGGCGGAATTGGTCGCAATCATCCTCGCTCAGGATGCCAAGGATTCTACCGCCAAGAGTTCCCATGAAGACTACATTATCACGCGTGCGGTCGTGGTGTGCACGAGTCAAAACGATGAATATGTATTCGCAAAGGCAACGAATCCGTTCGTCCTGAAGTTGCTTTTTGATAACATTAAGGTGCGCTATGGCCAAAATGCCCTCACGCGCGTGATCAATATGCCCGACGTGGATGGCAACCATGCGATATCGTTTCCCGTACTTTGCGCAGTGCCGGACGCAGTCGACGTGTTCGTTGCTTACGGTGCTGACCCAAGGAATGCCTATCGCCCTCTTTTGGTGAGCGGCGTCGACGTCGCTCACTCCGACGCGGAGGCTGTATCGGACATCATCAGATGCGCCATCGCCCAGAATGTCAACTACCAGCAGACCATATGCGACATCAAATCTAACCTAACACATGCAGATATCTTGGCGATGTCTCCCTCTGACTACGCCAAAGCCTACAATGACGTTCGCATTCCGACCAGACTACTTGTGAATCAGAGTATCCCGATCGACAACTACCGTGCTCTAGGATGGACAATCGATGGCCCCTTACCATCATTTCTCGCCGAAAAAGCAGACATGCGCGAGCGTCAGGTCGTATCGTCCGATTGGTTTCGTCTGCAGGTGTTCATTAAGGATCCGCCAAAGGCAGCACTCGGCATATACAAGATACCGCGTTCTTTTATGAAATTGGTGGCGTACCATGAGCGCAAGCCACGATACGCAAAGCGCCCAATCGGCTACGTTCCAAAGTTCTTCGGCGACTTCGATATGACTGACGATGAGGTCTTGTTGGACATAGCCGACATCATGGGCGTTCCCTACAAGATGAAGAGGATCACAGACGAACTCATCAACGAAATTTTCTTTTTCCTTGGCATCAGAAGCGATCCTACGCTGAGAGCATCCGCTAAAAGACAGCTTATTCTCGCCGAGGCGCGCAAACCATGAGCGTATATCACGTATACGTACCTCGCGGAAAATGTTATCACTCATCGTTCTGCTGTTGGCGATAGCTAACGTAGAGGCTGGATATTTGCCTGTTTACGGCGGTAATTTCGCCATATATGATTACCAACGTGATCTGGTAGTATTCACATGTTCCACATTGGATGTCGTCTTGGCGTACAATGTCTCGATCAACACATCCGCTACGATATCGGGAAGAAACTCCGTCAGTGGAAACGCGAACGGTACCGTCCTCAACGCGACCTTATCCGGCCCGCTGGCTATTTCCGCTGTCTACGATGGTCCGAATATTGTTTCCTATCTGGCCGTCACCCACGCGTGTGTGAGACGCATTGACGCCAACTACCCATACTACACAGATGTATTTTGGGGCAACTGTTCATCGACCGACATATACATCCTTGATATCACGTACACGCAGACGGGATATCTCCTCGCTTACGGAGATATAATAACAAGAATGTCTACAGGAGACATTGTCGCCTCTAACTTCACGAACGTCGGCGGAATTCGTTATTGTCAGCATGTCCGTATGAATAACACGCTCGTCGGCGATATAATCTTCTTCATGGACGCACAGCAACTTGGCTACCTCAACGGTTCCAATAGGGTATATGTAGAACGCTTTAACTCCATAACGACGGTCGTGTGCTACGACGATCTAATCATGGTCGTTGACACCTCGAATCGATTGTTCGTCGGCTCCGACATATTCAACATGACGCATATGGCGTGTTCTATGTCGCCATCCGGCAATGCTATCGTGAGGGATATCGTTGTCTTGTCCAATGGAACACTTGTGTTCGCTGATGGAGCCCTTGATTTCGCGTTTATGTCTAACTGTACGTTGCCGGTCTACAACATTTCCACCATGTCGCCCACACAGTCATCCACCGTCTCGCACGCTTCAATCAGCGACAGTATATCGCAGAGCCCAACGCCGAGATTGACATCGACTGAGTCATCAACTGAGCCGTCGTTAATCGATTCTCCGTCGACTGCGCCGTCATTAACTGACTCTCCGTCGGCTGAGCCATCGTTAACCGACTCTCCGTTATCGAACAGCTTGTCGCATGATTCGAAGTCGAACACAGCTACGTCCAGCGACACACCATCTGAGCCATCGGTGAAAAGTATCTCAAACGACCGAAAGTCAACGACCAAAACATCGTCCGAACTGTCGCACGTGTCTCGACGAAAACCGGCTGCCAATCTGTCGACAAGTCCGTCGACCACGCCAACCCAACCGAACATGTCGCCGAATAGTTCATCAACGCGATCTTTCAGTGTTTCATT
>JAKAIP010000157.1 GCA_021825025.1 bacterium | reverse complement strand
TTCGCAGGACTGTATTACTGGTTACCGAAGATTACCGGGCGCATGTTGAGCGATAAACTGGGCAAGATTCAGTTTGCCATTATGTGGATCGGGTTCAACACCACTTTCTTCCCGATGCATATCCTGGGGCTGGAAGGGATGCCGCGACGTATCTGTCGCTTCACATTGCTGAAGAACGGCCTGGTGACCAGTTCCTCACGTCTCTCTTCAGGAATCGACTCAACCTCGGAAATTTTTGTGGCGGCAGTGTCGACGTTTCCGTACAAGCGCTCAAGCGTCTGGATAGCTGGAATGGTAAGAGCATGGTGTCTGCGAACTTCTTCTGCCACCAAAGACATTGAATTTCCTATCTCCACCAACTGTCTTTGGAATGCCGGGTCCCGCAGGATCTTCAGGGTCGGTTCCATGGCACGCGTCGCTTCCTGCATGGTCTTGGCAGCGTGCAAAAGGCTCTCCCTCGGGATGAGGGAGTTGTAGTGCGCGAGAGACCGTTCGGCACCCTCAAGGATATTTTTTAAATTTTCATCCATACACAGCGTGTCTGCCGTCTGACTCATTTTACTCCAATCAGGTAATTTCGGCCCTAAAGGAGTAAAATTAATAAGTGGACGACTCTTGCCGCACTAATCCATGATCTACCAAATAGAGATGTGGGTGCATAACGAGATCCGGGAAGATGATTTTCCGGAACGTCCTCTCGTTGTCCATCATGATAGCGACAAAGTCGCCCTGGATTTCACCAAAAGAAACACGGCCGGAAATATTTTGATACAGGTCTCCGTAGAGGCCAATGATTACGAGGCGGCGGTGAAGAAATTCAACCAGTACACGGAAGTTCTGTATTCTGACATTGCGTTTTTGTCGACCACTCCCATGTCAGTGGTGCCGCAGTCACCCATGCTCGTTAAACGCATCTTGGACGACAAACATCGCGATGGCGTTTTTCGGCTGCCGTATAAAGACCTCGGCAACGATAAGGCTCTTTTTCGTGGAGCGCCGAATCTCAAGACGGAAGATTTTGATGATTATCTCGAGCCACTGCGAGAGACAGATGGATTTTCGGTGCTTGAGAAAAGTGAGTACCGAACGGCTATGTCTTTGCTCAGGCTAGCTATCCAAAATACGTACCCGACGGCCCTTCTTTTCTTATATTTTGCGATTGAGTCGCTCGTCCCTCAGTCCGACAGTGTTCCGAAGTGTAAGACATGCGGGGTGCCGTATGCATGTAACTGTAGTCCAACACGAGAATACACGTATCACTCAAAAGACCCGAAGGCGATTGACGCACTAATGAATGAGATGGGATTCCATGAACACATCAAGAAGGGATTGCGAGACATTCGTCACAAGATAAGTCACGGGAACGTTGGCTTGTATAAAGCGTTGCTCGATACCAACGAGATGCAAAAGAAATTCCGCGAATACTCACAGGCGGAATTCGAGAGGTCCCAGGAAGAAGTGTTTAATCAGCACGATGCTTTCTGGGCATCACAAAATTCTGGAGGAATTCTTTCTAAAGAAGATATTGAAAAAAGAGACGTTGCCATGGAGAGGTTCCAGCGCGCACGGGAAGCAAATGGAAATAATTTGTTTGATGAAACAATTCTGAAATTCAGGAACTACCTCTTCAAAAAGACGTATCCAGATCGTCTCCTTCCACCCAAATATCTTACGAGAACCAGCGTACCCATACAGTTTTATCGGTACACAACGGACAAAGTTTCCGATGATGATTTCACTCTCGAGACCCTGCTTTTTAGAGAAGATGTGGACGTGTTGGCGACGAGTGCAAAAATAGACTACATAACCGAACCGTCTCCTTTCTAAACCATGGCCGAACACCTCAAACCTCACCAATACTACGCAGACCTCTATGACCGTCTCACGGTTGATCGTTGTCGGCGGGTCGAGCGTATCTTCGACGAGATGGAAACTCCCGAGCTCGAGGAGAAGGATATCGATGAGAAGGAAGTAGAACGGACCAAGGCCGCCATGAAGCGGCTCGTTTTATATTTCGAGTCCGGTGACCGGTACGAAAAGCGGAGCGAGACGATCCGGAAATGGATGGATGCCGACCGTGCGAAGGACGAGCTTCTCGAGTCGGCGAAGGCTCCCGAGGGCATCCGCTGCCTGACATGCCGGAGCCTCGTCGAGCCGACGTTCAAGGATCTCTGGTCGCACGATGATAAGAAGCCGGATCGCGTACTCTTCATGTACGACTGTCCGAACGGCTGTCTGCCGCACCGAGCGTTCTTCTCGGACGGAGAGGAGTGGCGTATTCCGCCGACACCGTGTCCGCAGTGCGCATTCCCGCTTGATAAAAAGACGGAGGACTCGAAGGAGAAGCTTGTCACCACGTATACGTGCTCGAAGTGCGGTTACACGAGCGTCGACGAGCACGAATGGTTGAAGACCGAGGAGGAAAAGCCGGACGAGAACTTCGCCGTCGACCGCGACCGGTTCTGCCTCACGGAAGAAGCGGGCGGCGAGTACATCAGCAGCAAGGCTCGACTCAAGGAGCTGGAGCCCATACTCGAGAGGCACAAACAGGAGGAAGAGGCGCGTGCCGAGAAGCTCAAGGAACATCTCGAAGGCTTCGCTCTTGAGGGCGACCATTATCGCTGTGCGATCTGTGGCGAGGGTACGCAAAACGTCGGGAACTGGTTCGACGAGTGGGGCATCAAATGCCTCATCTGTCAGAAGGCGGTGAATCGTGGTGAGATACCCGCATGGGTCGCGAAGAATGAGGATGACTGGTATTCCGAATATGACCTCGGGAGCCGTTTCAATCTGAAGGGTCCCGCGCTTCGGCACTGGGTGAAGGAAGGCATCATAAAGCCGCGCGAGATACTGAACGAGAATGGCAGCGTGCATGCCCGCGTCTTTCTTATCGAGGACAACAAGGATTTCCTCCCGCCCAAGAAGCTCGTGAAGTCGCAGACGGTGGCGGAGGTCAAGGACGGTAAGACTTGGCACTCAATGCGTCCGTGGTACCAGTTCGTGGATCCCTTCGAGCACCTCAAGGGATACAAGATTCTCGAACACATGCGCGTTGTTCCTCCGGAGGAGATGAAAGCTCGCGAGGAGGAGGAACGGCGCAAATGGGAGGAGAAGTGCAAGAGAAGAGAGGAGAACAAAACGAAGCGTAGCAAAGTCAAGTACAAAAAGTGAGACACTTTCGGCCATGTGTTCTTGTGTCTCATTTGTCTCGTTTTCCTCATTGAAAGAGCCCTATGCCGAGCCCTCGGTATTGCCGAGAGAAAG
>JAKAIP010000156.1 GCA_021825025.1 bacterium | reverse complement strand
ACACGCACGCGAAGCGCTCTATAGCCCGCACTCCTCGGTGCGCGACCGAGCCTCTTTCCGCCCGCCAGAGGAGCATGCGCTCCCCCATGCGTGGGAAGACACTGGCCTTCCTCATGAGGGGAAAAAGCACGTCCGTCTCGCGACGATATTTCTCGGCGTCTCTTTCATTTTCTTTCTTATCGCCCTCGGAGTCGCGAGCTATCTCTTTTATTTCGGTAGCAGCTCAGTCTCGACCGATAAGATCGACGTGTCGATACAGGGTCCTATAACGATCGCGGGCGGTGACACGGTGCCGCTTCTCATAACGATTACAAATAAAAATCCGGTTGCTATCCAAAACGCCACGATTGAGGTTGATTTCCCTGATGGGACGCGAAGCGCGACTGACATACTGAGTCCGTATACGCATTATGTAGAAAATCTCGGCACGCTCGCAAGCGGGGCAACGGTCACGCGCTCGATCAAGGCCGTGGTGTTTGGTGGAGCAGGGCAGACTCTCACGCTCCCGGTGTCACTTTCCTACGGTATGCCAAGTTCGAATGCTGTCTTCGAGAAGAAATTGTCATATGCACTTTCGGTTTCATCTACACCGCTTTCGGTCTCAGTCGACGCGCTCTCTGAGACTGTCTCGGGTACGCCGATGACCTTTACCGTTACGGTTCGTTCAAATGCGACGATACCGCTCGATAATGTCGTTCTTTCGGCAACGTCGCCTATCGGGTTTTCGCTCACGTCGTCATCAATCCCTTCTTCGAATTCGAATTTCTATATCGGCACGCTTGCTCCGGGCGCAGTCAAGAAGATCGTACTCACGGGTGTGCTAAGTGGTCAGGATAATGAACAGCGAGTGTTCCACTTCACCGTAGGAACGGCGGCATCTGCCCAGGATCAGACACTTGCGGTCACGTATATGACGCAGGATGCCACTGTGTCGATTGCCTCGCCGTTTATCACCACCACCCTCGCGATCAATGGGGATACCTCAGGAAACACGGTATTGACGCAAGGTAGTTCTCAGAGTGTATCGCTCTCTTATACCAACACCCTTCCAACGACTGTGATGAATGCAGCTGTTTCGATTGCCATTACGGGTTCAGCAGTTGACTACAACAGTATTCGAACAACGAGCGGATTCTATGATTCGGTGCACCATTCGATTCTTTTTAGTAAGGATACGGACCAATCATTAGCCTCACTTGCGCCTGGAGCTTCCGGCATCGGCTCCTTCACTTTTTCGACGCTTCCCGCTGGGGTAGCGTCACCCACGGTGACTTTCACGACTACCGTATCTGGTACGCGCGTCGGACAGACGAACGTGCCAGAACAAATCACCTCGTCACTCGTACGGACTGCAAAAGTGGGAACGGCGGTCTCGCTCTCGGCGCTCTCTTCACGAGCAGGGCCGTTTGAGTCGACAGGTCCTATCCCACCTCGTGCCGGCGCTGCCACGACGTACGCCATTCTCTGGAATGTGTCGAATACTGGCAATGCGGTTGCTGGGGGAGTGGTCACCGCGGTGCTGCCGAGCTACGTGTCCTATACCGGGAAAACGTCAGGCACTGGATCATTCTCCTACGACACAGCCTCTCGGACGGTGACCTGGAATGTCGGGGATCTTACCGAAACGGCGCAAGCACAAGGAGCTTTCCAGGTGTCACTCACTCCGTCGACTTCTCAGAAGGGGGCAAGCGTCTCGCTCACAAGCGGGGCGTCCTTCTCGGGATATGATCGTTTTGCGGGTGCTACGGTTACCGCTACGGCCAATCCGGTCACGACCGAGACACGGACAGATGCGGGGTACATCCCTGCGGACGCGCTGGTGCAATAAGTGCGCAAAGCTGCACTTCCTCCCTGCGCTCGCTCACACAAATACAAGAAGACGTGATTTGTGATTCGCTCCGCTTGGTAGTAGTCTTTCCTCTATATGACTGACCTGACGCTTATGGAAAAGATTGTCTCGCTCGCAAAGCGTCGTGGGTTCGTCTTCCCTGGCTCGGAGATCTACGGCGGGCTTGCGGGTACGTTTGACTATGGTCCGTACGGGGTCCTCTTGAAAGAGAATGTGCAGCAGCTCTGGCTGCAGATGTTTCGTGATGATCGTGACGATATGTACAGTGTCGATGCGACTATCTTGATGAATCCAAAGATATGGGAAGCTTCGGGACATGTGGCTGGATTCTCCGATCCGCTCGTCGAATGTGAAAAATGTAAGCGTCGTTTCCGCGCTGATCATCTCGATAATCCAACAACGTGCCCAGAGTGTGGAGGAGTACTTGGCGAGGCACGGCAGTTCAATATGATGTTTAAGACGCATGCTGGCGCAATGGAAGACGATTCGGCCGTTGTGTACCTTCGTCCTGAGACAGCTGGCGGTATTTTCGCAAATTTCAAAAATGTTATGGATTCGTTACATCCGAAATTACCGTTTGGCATCGCGCAAATAGGGAAGGCTTTTCGAAATGAAATAGCACCACGCGATTTCATTTTCCGTCTCCGCGAACTCTCTCAGATGGAAGTGGAGTATTTTGTGTCACCGAAGGATTGGGCGCAGGCTTTTGAAGAGTGGCGGAAAGTACTGCATCTTTTTGCGACCGCTATTGGGCTCCCGTCAAATAGCGTGCACGAACTCGAGATTCCACCTGAGGAGTTGGCACATTACAGTAAACGCACCATCGATTTCGAGTTTGATTATCCGTTTGGGCGCAAAGAGCTCTGGGGTCTTGCGTACCGTACTGATTTCGATCTCTCGGCGCACGAGAAGGGTTCAGGAGTATCGCTCTCCTATCTTGATGAGGAGACAAAAGAAAAATACGTACCACACGTCATTGAGCCATCGCTCGGCGTCGATCGAACTATCCTTGCGATTCTTACAAGCGCGTATCGTGAGGATGCTCTGGGTGGAGAAGTGCGCACGTACCTTGCCCTTGCGCCGAAGGTAGCACCAGTGAAAGCGATGGTCTCGCCGCTCTTGAAGAATAAGCCAGAGCTCGTTGCGAAAGCGCGCGAAGTGCGCGAGATCTTGAAAAAAGTACATCCGGCAATCGCGTGGGATGACAATGGCAATATTGGGAAGCGCTATCGACGGCAGGATGAAATCGGTACACCGTTTTGTGTCACGATTGATTTCGATACACTCGGGGAAACCCCAGAACACAAAGACACGGTCACACTGCGTCATCGCGACAGTGGCGAACAAGAGCGGCTCAGTGTTGCTGAAGTCGCCGAGCGCATCGCCACCGCAATCAGGTAGGGGAGTGTGCTAGGATG
>JAKAIP010000155.1 GCA_021825025.1 bacterium | reverse complement strand
CAATGGAGAGAACGCGGCGAGCGGTACGCCAGGATTCTCGTCGACGAACGGGCGTCTAAGGCCGACGTGCTTGAGTTTGTCAGAAAGAACTGGGGCTCAATTCGTAGGGAGATTCTCGGCGGTACACCCAAAAAGCAGCGTCGGATCAGATCAATGAAGAATCGAGATCGGGACGCTCTGATTTTGAGGTACTGGGAGCAATCCGCTGCTGAACTGGACATCAAGCCCCACGATAGAGGCAAAGACATTGTGGTCGCTCGACTACTCCGCAATCACGGCTACCCGGAGGTTACGCCGGAAATTGTGCGGAAGGTAGTATCCGTACAGAAAAAGTTGCGCGATCTGTGAAATATAATCGCACCCGTTACGGGTAGTCATCAGCGGAGGTTATTTTTCATATCTTGAACCGCGTGGTCGCACCAAGCGATCACGCGGTGACCCCACTTATCAAGCTGCCGAGGAGTCACCGCCTCGGCAGCTTGTCATATGGTCAGCGCAACTCTCGTAAAAAAGTTCAAGGAAGCGGTCAAGCAAGACTTCGGGAAGGATTTAACCGTTGCCGAAGCGGATCAGATTCTGAACGGTCTGGTCGGTTACTTTGACCTGCTCGCGCGCCTACGACATCGAATAACGGATCAAAGTCATGGATCAAAGAAATCAAATTGAGGCAGTAATGAAGCTGCATCTGAACGAAAGAGTTATCGCATTTCACCCGATATACGCAAAAATCTTGGGAGGAATTGAGGAGGCCATATTCTTTCAGCAGATTTGTTTTTGGAGCGATAAAGGTAAACGTGATGATGGTGCTATATACAAAACGTCTAAGGATATCGAGGAGGAGACAACGCTTAGCGATCGGGTACAGCGCCGCGTGAAGAAAAAACTTCAGGAGCTCGGACTGCTTGAGATTTGGCTTGAGAAGGTCGGAGGCGGTCCTGTATGCCACTACCGCGTGCACTGGGATGTCCTGCGAAAATGCCTAAAGGATTTCTACCAACTGTCGGAATCCTCTATATATTCAGAAACTACTCCAAGAAAAAAGAATGCGGTTTCTTCAAAGCAAGAAACCGCAACCACCTCCTCCCGGGGGAAATTCAATGCCACGAACGTAAGGATGACCAGATATAAAAATCCTGCCGTGCAAGAAATCGTTGAGACGTTCGTGAGACAGTGCGAGAAAAATATGGGCATTGCCCCAGTAATCGGTGCAGACGACTTCCGCATGGCTTCTTATGCTCTCAACCGCGGAGGGCTTTCAAAGGAAATGGTGTTTGAGATGATTGATGATTGGTTCGCGCAGCCG
The DNA here is from genome assembly GCA_021825025.1 of bacterium. The sequence continues at coordinate 1,969 of JAKAIP010000155.1, read as the reverse complement.
ACAAAGGATGGCGACATATTGCATCTCACCAGAGCCATCTCAAAGAGCAGAATCAATACCTATCGAGGAGAGAACGTTAACAGGTTCAAGAGATCTTAATTAACTTTATGGAAACAAAAAACGAAAAAGGACAGGTGCTATCAGCAAGTGAACGACTGCGAGAAGACTTGGAGTATGCAATCGGCAGATTCGTCGAAAAACTAAAGAAAGAGATTGGAGTTCGTTAAGACTTGCATTCCCGTCCCACGAAGGTACTATCCCGACCCCCGGGGATTACGGGACATAAAAACGGACCTATGGAAAAAGCCATCATCTACACACGCGTTTCGTCGAAAGAGCAGGAAGAAACCGGCTACTCGCTCGATGCGCAGGAGCAGTTCCTAAAGGAATACGCTCAAAAGCTTGGGCTCCCGGTTGCCAAAATCTACAAGGTCACCGAGTCCGCGAGTAAATGGCAGCTGCGTAAGACACTCGACGCCATGCTCGAATACGCTGTTGAGCACGATGTGAAGGTTATCCTTGGCGAGAAGATCGATCGGCTGACCCGCAGTCTCAAGGACGCCGCAATCATCGATGACTGGGTGCACGACGAGGACGGGCGTCAGGTGCACTTCGTCAAAGAGCACTTCATCGTCAGCAAGGAAACGCGTGCGCACGATAACTTCGTGTGGGACATGAAGGTCGCTGTGGCGCGCTTCTACACAAACAATCTCTCGGAGGAAGTTAAGAAGGGTCAGAAGCAGAAGATTGCCGAGGGATGGTTGCCGACCAAGCCACCACTCGGTTACAAGACCGTCGGCGAAAAAGGAAAGAAGATCCACACGATCGATGACGATAAGGCACCGTTCGTGCGACGTATGTTCGAGATGTATTCGAGCGGCAACTACTCTGTCATCTCTCTTGCGGATGCAATGTATCGCGATGGGCTTCGAAATCGCGCCAACAAGAAGGTCGGCAAGAGCCGCACGTACGATATGCTTCGTGATCCGTTCTACTACGGCGCGATGCAATGGAAGGGTCAGGTGTTTGCAGCCAAGCACGAGCCGCTCATTTCCAAAGAGCTCTTCGACCGCGTACAGGCGCTCTTAGCACGACCGTTCAATCAACTCCAAATGCAGAAACACCTACCGGTGTTCAAGGCGAAGATGCGCTGTGGCGCGTGCGGCGGCTCGGTAACGTGGGAGACGCACAAGGGCTACTGGTACGGCCACTGCAACGGCTACAAGCGCAAGGACATGAAGGCAAAATGCGAAAGCCGCCACATCTTCCTGCGTCAGGACAGGATCGAGGAACTCATGTTCCCGTTGTTCGACAAAGCTACGCCTAAAGGCGCGCATGTGATCGAAGTGCTGAAGGAGGCATTGAAGGAAAGCCACGCGGAAGAAGTCGATCGATTCGACGCGCAGCTCACAAGTCTCAACCTGATGATCGACCGGTCTCAACGACGACTCGAGACGATCTACGAGGACAAGCTGGATGGCAAGATTTCGGCGGAAATGTATGAAAGCTTGGCCAAGCGCTATTCCAGCGAGAAAGAGGCCGCCACGGGCGAAATTTCGCGCCTGAACCGTGGTAACAAGCGCTACTACGAGGCTGGGTATGCCATCCACGAGCTCGCTCTCCAGGCAGCTGCCATTTACAGCGACGAAAAGACGACGAACGAGGATCGTCGGATGCTCCTGAGCTACGTTTTTTCGAACATCGAGCTAAACGGCGAAGAACCTAAGTTTTTCTACACGCCAGCGTTCGATTTCGTGGTGAATTGGGTACCCAAGCTAAATTCGATTTTAGAACTCGAAAATAGCTTGGAAACTAAAAGACGAAATGGCGCTTCCGCGCCATCTCATCCTGTTCTGCTCCGCGGGTAGGATTCGAACCTACGACCAACTCGTTAACAGCGAGCCGCTCTACCACTGAGCTACCGCGGAATGGTACGAACCGCACACATTATCACTGTACTCTTTCAGCG
>JAKAIP010000154.1 GCA_021825025.1 bacterium | reverse complement strand
TCTACTTCCGGCTCAGCCTCGTCCCCCTCGCCTACCACCGCTACTTCAGTTGGGGCAACACCCATCTCCTTCAGAGCCTGCTCTTTTTCAGGATCCGAGTACGCATAGACGACGGTCTTTCCTTTTGAAATTTTGTAGAGTGGCGGTTGCGCGATGTAAATGTACCCTCCATCTATGATGGGACGGAAATGACGGTAGAACAGGGTGAGAATAAGCGTACGGATGTGCGCGCCGTCGACGTCGGCATCAGTTGCGATGATGATCTTATGGTAGCGAAGTTTCGAGAGGTCGAATACATCCCCCACCGCAGTACCCATCGCAACCACGAGATTTCGCACCTGCTCTGAGGCAAGCATCTTATCGATACGAGCGCGTTCCACGTTCAAGATCTTTCCGCGAAGCGGAAGGATGGCTTGCGTGCGACGGTCGCGACCCATCTTTGCTGTGCCACCGGCAGAATCTCCCTCCACAATGAAGAGTTCGCTTTCGGCAGCACTCTTGGTCTGACAATCAGCGAGCTTCCCTGGGAGCGTCATGCCCTCGAGTGCTCCCTTGCGCAAGACGGAATCCTTGGCCGCCTTGGCTGCCTTGCGTGCTTTCAGTGCGAGCAGCACTTTATTGATGATGGCCCGAGCATCGTCCGGATTCTCTTCGAGGAAAGAGTTGAGCGCCTCGCCAAAGACCGTCGAGACGGCACCCTGCGCCTCCATCGAACCGAGCTTTGCTTTTGTCTGTCCTTCGAACTGAATCTCGGGAAGCTTCACCGAGACAACAGCAGTAATACCTTCAAGCACATCATCGCCGGTGAAATTCTCATCTTTCTCTTTCAAGATATTCGCATTGCGGCCATACGTATTCAGCGCGCGAGTAAGCGCCATCTTGAAGCCGGTGATATGCGTACCGCCTTCGCTGTTGTAGATATTGTTCGCAAATGCCGTGATGCGCGGCGTTATATCGTCGACATACTGCAGCGCGACTTCGACTGCCACCTTGTCCTGTTCGCGATCAATATAGAATATGTTTTTGTGCACCGGCGTCTGGTGTTTGTTATAGAAAGCAACAAGCGACTTCAACCCGCCCTCGAAGTAGAATGTCATCGAAGGAACATCGAGTTTCTGTTCGCGAAGGAAGATCGTATCGGCTTCAAAGGCGCCTTTCTCTTCGCGTGCATCGACAACCGCGATGCGTACCCCTTTCACGAGATAGGCTTGCTGGCGGAGACGTGTCTCGATCTTGTCGAGATCGAATACGATACCTTCTTTAAAGATCGTAATATCCGGCTTGAAGAAAACGATCGTACCGTGTTCTTTCGTCGTACCGACTTTCTTCACCTTGGCGAGTGGTTTGCCAATCTTATACTCCTGCATGTGCATCCCGCCATCTTGGTGAACCACCACTTTCGTATGCTCAGAAAGCGCGTTCACCACCGACGCACCGACGCCGTGGAGACCGCCTGAGACCTTGTATGCTTCATTATCAAATTTACCGCCAGCATGCAGCACGGTCATGATGGTTTCGAGTGCCGAGACTTTAGTCTTCGGGTGAATACCGACCGGGATGCCGTTCCCATTATCCGCGACCCGGACATAGCCGTCCGGAAGGAGTGCAACCTCGATATCGTTACAGCGACCGGCCATCGCTTCATCACGGGCGTTATCGAAAATCTCCCACACGAGGTGGTGGAGGCCCTCGGGACCCGTTGTCCCGATGTACATACCCGGGCGCTTGCGTACCGGTTCGAGCCCCTCGAGGACAGTAATAGACGAGGCATCGTACGCCTTCGCTTTGGTCGCCTTTTGCGGTTCTTTTTCTTCGCTTTTAGCCATAAAAATAGCCGTCGCTACGGTGTTTTTAGTATAGCATACATCCCCTCCGAGACCTACCGGACTTCGTAGCCTTGGCGGGTCACCGCATCGGTGATATGTGCCATAATACCGTTCACTTCGTCGTCGGTAAGCGTGCGTTCAAATGACTGGAAAATAAGCCTGAAAGCGAGCGATTGTCTTCCCTCTTTGTTCGTAAATTGATCGAGCAATTGCACCTGCTGGAGGAGTCCGGCTCCCTGCTCAGCAAAAATCTTGAAAACCGCCCCGCGAGCTTCCGCACTGTCGGTCACCCACATTGAAATATCGCGAGCGATAAAGGGATAGAGCGAGAACGGGCGGTACGCACCAAGCGTGTGTTGGACTGGCTGGTAGTCTTTCCCAAACTCCTCGAGGTTTCCCCGAGAAAGATTATCGGTCACGCCCGATGTCCACACCTCACCGACAGCAGGCTCGGTCATTCGCAATTCAACAAACTCTCCCCCTTTCGGGAAGACCGTACCGACTTCAAACAACTTCGGTTTCTCGTTAGGCGGCAGCACAAGTGGCGCGTACTGTTTCGCACGAGAGAGTGCATCTTGCAGATTGTGTTCAATGGACGTGCGAAGCGCGGGCATATTTTTGTCGAGTGGGTTTGCGAGAAGCACCTCGCCTTTCGGCGCAAACGATTGTGTCGACACTTCGATGAAGCCCTGGGCAACAAGCTCGTCTTTCACTCGTTCAATACCTCGGTATCGATTCTGGTCCGGCGCCATCGCCGGCATCGGTAGCTCCTGTGGTGCGATACGGTCATACCCAATAATTCTCCCGACCTCTTCGATCAGATCTTCGGGGAGGATGAGATCCGTGCGCTCAAACGGCGGCACAACCGTGCACACCGTATCCTCAACCCGCGTCTCGAGATCGAGTCGCCGGAAAGCATCGATAACTTCGGACAGAAGAAATTCCGAACCGAGGAGTCCATTCACTCGGGCGAGCGACACCGAGACCGGCGTACTCACTGAGCGCACCGGATACACATCGACCTGTCCGACGACCTTCCCGCCAGCAATTTCCGTAATGAGCGCTACCACGTCGCGCATACCATATGCCGCAAGTTCGGGTGACGGACGATTTTGGAACCGTACACTCGCCTCGGTAAAAAGCTTCAGCGCCTGAGCGGTCCGACGAATCGTTGTGCCGTCGAAATTCGCTGACTCGACAATGATGCGAGTCGTCTCCCCGGTCACCTCCGCTGCTTTCCCACCTTTCACTCCGGCAATACCGATCGGTGTATCGGCGTGCGCATCGGTGATAAGCAGCATACTCGGGTGCACCGCGTACTCTTCCTGCGAGAGCGTCGTGATGTGTTCCCCTTCCTTGGCAGGACGAACTCCGATCGCATACGTACCGTCTTTCTCCTGTAGTTTTGCAGCATCAAATGCGTGGAGCGGCTGTCCAATGTTGAGCATCA
>JAKAIP010000153.1 GCA_021825025.1 bacterium | reverse complement strand
AAACGATCGTAAGACCGTTTCTACATCTGTTGTCTCATCGCGTACTGCGCAATTCACTGCCGCATTCAATTCCGTCGATTCGTTCCTGACGGCAACCGCAAACATCTCGAACATCGGACTGTTCGCAACTTCAACGACCGCAGCGGGTACGCTTTTTGCGGGTAACACATATGCATCTTCGGCGGTAGCCACAAACCAGAACGTCAATGCGACGTATCAAATCAGGTTCGCATCAGCATAATCTTTATAAAATGGGACATAAAAATGGGACACCGAAAGAGATAACAGCTCTCTTAAAAAAGTACAATCAAGGCATCAAGCTTGATATCGGAGGCGGCGAGAATCCGCAGCCGGGATTCGTCAATATCGATATTCGCCCCTCGGACAAGGTACAGATCGTACACGATCTCGAGGTGTTTCCATGGCCGCTTCCGGACGAATGCGTGTCATTTGCCGTTTCTTCGCACGTGCTTGAGCACATCAACCCGCATAAATTCGTGTTCGTGAATTTCATGAATGAGGTGTGGCGGATTCTTAAACCAGGAGGACGCTTCGCGATCGCGGTCCCCTATGCCGGTTCTCCCGGATACTGGCAAGATCCGACGCATGTGAATCCAATTAATGAGACGACGTTTCACTACTTCGACCCTCTCTCGACGACGGGCCTCTACGGAATCTACCGTCCGAAACCGTGGAAGGTCGTCGATGGATCGCTCACATGGAACGTAACCGGCAACCTCGAGGTAATTCTTGAAAAGCGTCTTATCGATAAGTCGTACCGTGTTGCAATGTAATATGAAAAAGAATCCTAAAACAACCGCAGCAGCCCTCAAGGACCTTAAGCACATGGGAGAGATGTCGATCAGCCCGGAATCACCATCGAAACGTGTTTTGATATTTACTCCCTCTCGAGGACTGGTACGGATGGAATGGGTGCACGCGCGCTATGGGCAGATCATTCCGACGAACTTCTCGCTTGTAGACATGACGCAGTATCTTTCACCCTACATTCCAATAGGGTACCAACTTGCCGATGCGCAGAATCTTATGGCAAAGGTAGTGGTAGAGGGAGATTACGAATGGGTGATTTATGTAGAGGATGATAATGTGCTTCCGCCCGATACGTTCCGCAGATTCAATGAATATATGATTGATGGGCGTATCCCGATAATTTCCGCTCTCTACTTCACGAAGTCACAACCACCAGAGCCAATCATTTATCGCGGCCGAGGGAACGGATACTTTGATAAATTCAAGCTCGGGGACTTGGTGTGGGCAGATGGAATTCCATTTGGATGCCGTCTTGAGCACGCGAGCTTCATCAAAGAAGCATGGAAAGATTCGCCGGAGTATATAGTGGGGCAGGAAGTGACTCGTCGTGTATTCTCGCAGCCGCAGGCAATGTATCAGAATGAGAGTGGCGGGTTTGAGACAATCGGTGGTACGACCGATCTCGAGTGGTGCACGCGCATCATGAAAGACGACCTTTTCACCAAGGCAGGATTTCCAGAGTATTCCAAAAAGAAATATCCCTTCCTCGTAGATACGAATCTTCTGGTGAAACATATTGATCAGGCGGGCAAGCAATGGCCGACAGAGGTGCCGCTGCGCTATCGTCCGGGCACAGGAGAAGCGAAACGGGAGATATGGTAGCGCACATTGAAGTGCTTTCCGAGTGCTGTTCCGGGGAAGTTACCTATGATGACAATGTTCCATATTGCAACACGTGTAAGAGGTTTTGTGAAGTAAAGCCCAAAACACTGGATGTGGATGTAAGTGATACTGTGGAACAGAAAGATGTTCCAATGTAAAGAGACGGTATAATAAAGCCATAGGTTTTTATGGCCTGTCGCTGCAAAACAATCAGAGCGAAACTGGAAAAGTATTATGGTGTTAGTTGGCTTGTAAGATTACTCGATAAGTTGGTACCGCTCAAGAATTAATATGGCAATAACATTTGATACCAATAGTGGTGCCCTCGGTTCAGCAACATCGGGGAATACAACAATGGGAAGTCTTACTGATGGACTTGCTATGGTATTTACTGATTCTGACTCTGATACGGTAACGGCTGTGACGGTCAATAGTATTTCAGGTACTTTAGTTCAAAATGGGCAACCAACGGGAGGAAACTGGACAAGTTTATGGAAAGTAGCAATCGGAGATGTCTCTGGTTCCGTTGCGTGGACAATTACAGGAACTCATAACCAAGCATCAATATCTTCATATGGTGGAGTTGATCAGACTAACCCCATTCAACGAAGTGCTGAAAATACGGTCTCTAGTCAAAATAGTGTTTCGGTCACACAAACACCGACAACTGACGGAACATGGGCTGTCTGTGTTACAGGAAAGAATGGTGTTTGTGCAACTGACGGCCTCACTAATATTACTAGTCGGTATGATACAGCTTCGGCAAATACCATGAGAATCGGCGATAGTAATGGTACTCTCACAAAAGACGTTGCATTTACTCAAACAGTTACTTCATCGGGCTGTACTCAAAATCACTATCTTGCACAGGCAATACTGCAGACCGCAGCAGCAACGTCTCTATCAATAAGTGTCTCCGACCAACTGAACATCACCGAATCAGTATCACTCACCCGGATCAGCAACATTTCCGTCTCGGATCAACTGAATATTACCGAGAGCGTGACGCTGACGAATATAAAAAATATTTCCGTATTCGATCAGCTCAATATTACGGAGAATACCAACCTCACACTCGTCTCGAATATCAGCGTCTCGGATCAGATTAACATCACCGAAAATGTGCTCTTGATCGGGACCGAAGTCTATATCAGCGTCTCGGATCAGATCGATCTTACCGAAAACACAACGCAATTTCTGCATGCATTTTTCCTCTCGGTATCCGATTCTGTCACTGTCTCGGAAAGCGTTACATCGTCCCTTATATCGAACATCAGCGTATCTGACTCGCTCACTCTCACGGAAAACGTCACGCTCACACAGGTGCTCAATATCAGTGTTTCAGAATCCGTAGACATAACCGAGTCGGTTGAAAGGACGCTGATCGTTACTCTCTCGGTTTCCGACCAGATCAACATCACCGAGAGTGTCACACGCGTAATTTCAGACCCAAAGCGTGGCCTTGCGATCATGCGCGGCAAGGACCAGCAATGGCCGTTTGCCATGGACGAAGGTACCGGGAGGGTTGTGATGCGGGGTAAGGACCAGCAATATCCACTCGGGATGGATGATTCAACTATCCTTTAACTGCTATAATTGACGCTATATGATCACCTCCGCCCTTATTGACCAGTGCCGCAGGGAA
>JAKAIP010000152.1 GCA_021825025.1 bacterium | reverse complement strand
GCGATAAGACGAGTATGATTTAATGAATCATCTATAAAGAGATTGATACCAAGCATGTTGCATATCTCTGCCTTAGAACGCTTTGAAATAGGATGTGGTGAGTGGTGGTTGGTAAAGTGAATTGAAGTAAAGGTATGCGGAAAGTGTTCTGTCAGCCATTGTTCAGTACGCTCTCGCATATGTTCTGAACGTGCTGTAATGATATGCAGCTCATGGTCTTTTTTAAGCTGCGCAACTCCCATTTGCGCCCCGGAAAGGGGAGCGGCACGCATGTGTTCAGGGGAGTAATAGAATGCATCGACACGCTCCACTATTTCTTCGCGGCTGCAGCCGCATACCTCCTCCATGGTCATAGTGAAAAAATCCTGTTTTGAGAGAGTGCTTCCGTAGGTCGCATTGTGATACAGGCAAAATGCGGTTACAAAATCCATAAGCACATCATCAAAATCAACTCCGATCCGCATAACTCTACTATACAAAAGAAAACCGCCTCGAGCAGTCGAGGCGGTACATTTATGTTTCTATAAAGCTGTGCAGAAAAGGATAGTGTTCGCTCTTGGGATCAGGAGGATTAAAACAGATTTGTACCCGCAATTCTCTTTTTTCCTCGCTTGTCACCTTAACAAAGGCGCATTCATCCGTTACTACGAACTGTTCAAGGGTAAGGTGTGCTGGTGGTTCCAATAGCTCAACGTTTTTTACCCTGCCGATGCGAGGAATAAATTGGAGTTCGGCTAGGAAGCATCCTGCACCAGGTAAAGCGGAACTGACAGTCAAACGTACATCAAACTCAAGCGGTCCAGCTGCTTTATCGGGGATAATCCTGCAAGGGATCTCAACGAGCAATACGCGGATTGCGAACGTTTGCGGGTAACCCTCTTCATGTTCAGGATCTACAGACCAGTGCTTGAGTAGTTTATCGAGCATTCCAACACGGTTGTATGTCAGTTCGATGTTGGCAAAATCTTCTTCTCCTAGAACTTGCTTAGCAGCTCTAGAATCAAGCAATCTCACCGTGCTCCCACCGAATTTCATGAGTTCCCATTTCTCCTTAGGTAGATTCCAAAGTAACGATCCAAAAATAATCTAGCATAAATTATATTTTATGTCAATGTTTTCCTGATGAAGGAATAGCAATTTGCAGGTGTACCATAAAAGGGGTGATTATTGATTAATCTTTGTATATGGCATTAACATATTTTCTTGCTCAAGTTATCGGATACTATTTCATTGCTGTGGCGTTGGTGCTTTTGTTCCGTAAGGATATGTTTATCGGTGCGGTTCAAGAAGTGTATAACAGCCGATCCTTTACGCTTGTTGGGGGATTAACCGCTCTGCTCTTGGGATTACTGATGGTGCTCTCTCACAATTATTGGAACGCTGGACATTTAGCCTTGGTCGTCACTGTTATAGGATGGCTCGCGCTCATTAAAGGACTCGTGTTGTTATTTGCTCCCCAAGCACTGTCGAAAGCGGTGCATATGTGGCGTATCGCACAGCTTTCATATTTGTATGTGATTATCTTTCTCATTGTCGGTATATATCTGGTGCATGACGGTACGACTCATTTGGGTATTCTGGGGTAAGGATACTAAATTGCCTTACTGAAAAAGAAAAAAGCCACCCGAGGGGTGGCTTTTGCATGAGCTGGAGGTGTTCTCCAGAAAAGATTTCCCGGAACCTTTTTGTGGCCGTCCGGTATGAAACCGAATCCGAAGAGGAACACCTCCAGCTGCTTGCTTTCTACCAGGTGATGGTCTCATCGACCAAAATCCCATGGCAGTGCAAGAGATAATAACGGATAAGCCCTGCTTGTCAATTTAGAGACCAAGAATGACAGGAATGACAATCGGACGCTTGTTGGTCTTTTCGAATAGAAAACGTGCCACTGCGTCGGTTACATTGTTTTTCACATAATCAAAATTTACCGGTCGCATGCCCTTGGTGGTATCTTCAATGGTTTTCTTGATGATGATGCGTGTCTGCTGGAGTAGCTCTTGTGATTCTCTGAGATAGATAAAACCTCGGGAAATAATATCGGGACTCTTGCGCAGTCGTCCTGTCTGCGGATTTACGGTAGCAATAATGACGAACATGCCTTCTTGAGCGAGTACGGTTCGGTCGCGAATTACTGCTTCCTGAATATCTCCAATCGAGAATCCATCCACCAAACGCAATCCAGAAGGAGCGCGTTCACCGCGTCGGCTTATTTTTGTTCCTTCATCAGTGATTTCGATGATCGCTCCGTTGTCTGGAACGATAATTTCATCTTCTGCGCGGCCGCACGCTTTAGCGATATCGGCATGCACCCGCAGCATGTAGTGATACCCGTGCATAGGCATGAAGAACCGCGGATTAATCTTTTGGTGTATCCAGAACGTCTCATCCCGGTTGGCATGGCCCGAGGAGTGTACGTCCATGGTGTCGCGGTGAATGATACGTGCTCCTTGGCGACTCAGATTGTCTTTGAGTTTCTGCACTGCGCGTTCGTTCCCAGGCACAATGGAAGAGGAAAGTACCACAGTGTCATTCTTATGAATCTTGATGTATTTATGCGTTTTGACGGCAATGCGCATAAGAGCAGCGAATTCATCTCCCTGTGCGCCGGTTGCCAGGATCACAATCTGTCGATCGGGAAGAGAGTCGAGCTGTTCCGGAGAGATGAACGTTTTTTCATCGACTTTGAGCATGCCGAGCTGTTTAACAATCTCGATGTTTATTTTCATGCTCCGTCCTTCCACGAGAATCTTTTTTCCGTGGCGTTCGCAGCTCTCAATAATTTTCATGATGCGCTCGAGCTGCGAAGAGAATGTGCCGATGATAAGTCTGCCAGTTGCGGAGGCGATGATCTCGTCCATATTTTTTTCGACGAGCCGCTCTGGAAGAGAAAAACCAGGTTTTTCAACGTTCGTTGAATCAGCACCCAGAAAAAGCACTTTTTTATCTTTGAAATAGCCAAATTCTTTCTCTTCTTTTTCAGTAGGAATACCATTAACATGATCAAGTTTGAGGTCTCCGGTGAATACCACTAATCCGTAGGGTGTTTCGATGACTATGCCCATAGAGTCAGGAATCGTGTGTGTTACGGAAAAGAAGCTTACACGCAAGTCTCCGGCGCGTACCGTCTCCTCTTTCTCTACTTCATGGATGGTTAGTTGCTTCAGGTGTGGAAATTCGTCCTGTCGTTTGCGAATCATCACCGCGGTGAGCCGACGGGTGTAGATAGGCGGGTATCCGATACGGTCAATGACGTAAGGAATGCCACCGATATGGTCGAGGTGACCGTGGGTGATACAGACTGCA
>JAKAIP010000151.1 GCA_021825025.1 bacterium | reverse complement strand
GTGGGTTTTCGACTATCTCACCTCCGCTACTGAAGGTCTCGGTCTCGATCCACAGAAACTCTATGTGACCGTTTTTGGTGGCGACGCAGAGAGTGCGATGATAGCTGACAGCGAGTCAGTCGAGATGTGGAAGAAACTTTTCAGTGAGAAGGGTATCGCAGCAACTTTTGTCGAGCTTGGGACTGAAGAGCATGGAAATGAAGTCGGGATGCAAGGAGGCCGTATCTTCTCGTATGGCGCCAAGAAAAATTGGTGGAGTCGCGCCGGCGTGCCAAGTAAGATGCCCGCCGGCGAGATTGGCGGACCGGATTCGGAGATATTTTATGATTTCGGCTTGCCACATGACCCGACTTTTGGGAAAGAATGTCACCCGAACTGTGACTGCGGTCGTTTTATTGAAATCGGCAACTCCGTCTTTATGCAGTTCATCAAGCAGACGGATGGTTCCTTCAAAGAGCTCCCGAAACGCAACGTCGACTTCGGCGGAGGACTCGAACGCTTAACGGCAGCAACGCGGAACAATCCCGACGTTTTTCTCACGGATGTCTTCGATGCAGCCCGTGGGGTGATCGAGGCTCGGTCTGGTACGAAGTACGAAGACGCGACACGATCGTTCAGAATAATCCTCGATCATATGCGCGCGGCGTCATTCTTTATCGCGTCAGGTATCCGCCCGGCCAATTCCGAACAGGGCTACGTGCTCCGTCGCCTTATCCGCCGTTCTCTGCGCGAGGCCGATAAGCTCGGTATTAAAGATGCCGTGCTTGCAGAAGTTGCCGAGGGATTTGGAAACGCTTATGCCGAAGCGTATCCTTTTGTACACAACGCGGCGCAGACCATTCGCGAAGAACTTGAGAAAGAGGAAACGCAGTTCAGAAAAACGCTCGCACAAGGTATGCGCGAGTTTGAGAAGATGGGGAACACTATCGATGCATTTATGCTCTTCACGACATACGGATTCCCTCTGGAACTTACTGAAGAGATCGCGCGGGAACGAGGCCTGACGTTTGATAAGGCAGCCGTACAGGCAAAAATGACTGAACACCAGGCGCTCTCGCGTGCAGGTGCTGCGCAGAAGTTTGCGGGAGGACTCGCTGATCATGCCGAGCAAACCGTCCGCTACCATACGGCCCACCACCTCCTCCTCAAAGCACTTCAGAGTGTGCTGGGACCGGACGTACACCAACGCGGCAGTAATATCACGAGCGAGCGCCTGCGCATCGATTTCTCCTATGGGCAGAAAATGACGCCTGAACAACTCGCTGAAGTGACCCGCATCGTGAACGAGAAGATCGCTGAAGCGCTTCCGGTCACGCGCACCGTGATGCAAAAAGAAGAAGCTGAGAAACTCGGAGCAGAACACGAGTTTGGCGCCCAGTACCCGGATCAAGTGAGCGTCTACTCGGTCGGCCCAGCAACCGCGACTTCGGCCGATCCGAAATTCTCTGAAGCCTACTCCATAGAATTTTGCGGCGGTCCGCACGTAGAGAATACCCGTGAACTCGGAGCAAACGGTGCGCAGTTTAAGATTTTGAAAGAAGAAGCTTCCTCTGCAGGCGTTCGTCGTATCAAAGCAGTGTTAGAATAAAGCGATGAGTTTTTTTCAGATTCTTTTTCGTAAAAAGAAATTGGGTGAGTCGGTCATACTTGTCGACATTGGTGCCGAAGGCATTGCAGGAGCGTACGTGCGGTATGAAGAGAATCAACTACCAACGCTCCTCTACGCGCGCCGCCTTCCCATTGAAATCCGAAAAGATGAAGCGCCTGAACGAGCGATGCAGCGCGCACTCGATATCCTTTGTGCAGAACTCCTTCGAGAAGGTGCCCCGACACTCAAGCGAGCAACCGGGAGCGGGACCGCAACGATGATCATCGTCTCTATTGATGCTCCTTGGCAAGAAACAAAAGTGCGTACGGAAGTTTTTGAATCAAGAGAACCCTTTACCTTCACAAAAAACATCGTCATTAAGAGACTTGGCGAGACCGCTCCTGCTTCCTCAGGACAAATCATTGCCGACGAGAGCATCATAAGCACAATGCTGAACGGCTATGAGACTCATAGTCCCTACGGCAAGAAAGCCCACCGCGCTTCGATCGTCGTCCTCTCATCACTTATCGAACGAAAAATCGCGAACGATATCACCTCGACACTGCGAAAACACTTCCATGGGGCAAATATACTTCCCATTTCTGGAAGTTCACTCCGCTATCAAGCTATGCGGAAACTCTTTCCCCACGAAAGCGATGCGGTCATCCTCGATGCAACCGACGAATCAATCCTTACGGTTGCCCTTATTCGAAAAGGAATTTTCTCCTCGCTCGTGCAGGTCACTATTTCGTTAGATGCGGACACCTGGACCAACGTGATAACCAATGAATTTATCGAAATTGCAAAAAATTACCAATTGCCTCGAACACTGTTCCTTCTCGCGCGCGAACCGCAGATGGCTTCACTGAAAAAAATGCTCGATGCAACTGATTTCGGGTCAATATGGCTGTCAGGGAACCCGCCGAAAGTCGTGCCGGTGCTTGCGAGCCAGATGGGAAGCTCTATCCGACAAGCGACCGCCGGTTCTGGGGATATTGTGCTTTTACTCATGGCACTTTTCTGGAAAAGCAGAGACGAACTCTCTGAGAAAATAGTGTAATGCACACTGCGGGTTGAAAAGCGGGGTAGGGACAATGATATACTCTCCGTATGCGTACCATAAATGACATTGTCCCGCCCTCTCGCCGTCGAGAAGAAGCGCCGACTGTAGGCGAAGGAGCTCCTCGGCAACCACTACGACTCTCCGAGCGGCGGCCAACATTCCCGTACAAAACACTGATCGCGACACTACTCGTCCTTGCTGTCTCTCTTGGAGCATTGTTTTATTTCTCCACGACTCGCGTAGAAATTGTTCCAAACACCGTCACTGCAGCGGTGCAAAATTCCTTCACGGCAACCCAAGGCGCTGGTGACCTTCCGTACGAGATAATCTCGGCACAGAAAGTAGCTTCGCAAAGCGTAGCTGGAAGCGGCACAAAAGTGGTCAATACATTCGCCTCGGGCACCCTCACTATCTACAATACGCAAGCAAAGAGCCAACGACTCATCGCCAATACACGGTTTATGACGACAGCGGGTCTCATATTCCGTATTCACGAAGCTGTCGTTATCCCCGCAGGGAGTACCGCCAAGCCAGGGAGCATTCGGGTAACTGTCTATGCCGATAAGACAGGCAGCACGTACAACATTGACCCTACATCCTTTACCATACCTGGATTTGCAGGGACTCCTCTCGCGACGGCAGTCTACGCCCAATCATCTGGATCTATGA
>JAKAIP010000150.1 GCA_021825025.1 bacterium | reverse complement strand
TGCCGTCCCCGCTCATGGTAATACCATAGAGGATCCCTGCCCGAGACATCGTCTCCCGGTTATGGGTGATCAAAATCAGTTGGGATTTCTTGGCGAGCGTTTCAATCATATCGCCGTAGCGGCGTGAGTTTGCCTCATCGAGCGCCGCATCTGTCTCATCCAGAATCAAAAACGGTGGCGGGTTCACCTGAGACATCGCGAAGATAAGGGCGATGGAGGTGAGAGCGCGCTCCCCTCCCGAGAGCATATGCAGTCCTTTGATGCGTTTATGCGGCAGTGATATCGCAATCTCAATTCCCTCCTCTACGTCTTCTTCCTCAGATGATTCCTCTTCCTCCTCGGAGGCATACCGACGATTCTTTTTCTCTTCTACTAAGGAAAGCGTTGCGGTGCCACCGCCGAACATCAGTTTGAAGAACGCATCAAATTCCACATTGATCTTCTTGATGCCTTCCACAAACCGCGTTTCCAAAGTATTAGTAAGTTCCTGAATCAGTTCCTGGAGTTTTTTCGCGGAAATATCCAAATCAGTAAGTTCACGTGCAAGGAACTGATCTCGCTCGCTTACCTCGGTGTGCTCTTTGCGGATTTCTTCCGCATTTCCTGCGCCGCTTTCTTCTAAACGAATTTTCAAACGCTCCAGTTTGCGCCGTCGTTCCTGCTGCAGTGAGCGATCTTCGGCCATGATCTCCGATTCAGAAGCGGAATGCACGGTTTGATAGTCGCGGACAGCGCCACCAAGCAGGGCTCCCGCTTCACCAAGCTCCCCTTGGAAGAATTCTTTTTCCCGGGCGAGCATATCGCGACGAGACGAGAGCTGCGCAATCGAAGATTCGAGCTTGCTGCGTTCACTCATCGCCGCAAAGAGCTCCCGTTCCGCTTGGTGGCTCACATTCTTTTCCGCTTCCATGCGTTCGCGCAGTGCATTAAGTGCGTGTGTGGCCTGCTGTTCCTGCTGCTGCAGCTCCTGCAGTTCCTGTTCAAGCGCTCGTTTGCGCTCTTCCAGATCTGCCGATACCGCCTGCTGCGGCGCATGTGCAATTTTAGACAAAAACGTCTTCACAAATGACACCAGTGTGCTGAGTCGCGTGCGAACATCCGCATCACCAAGTGCGCCTTCCAGTTCCCGCTCCACATGAGCGGCAAACGCTTCCACTTCCTTGTGTGGCATGCTTCCCTCGCGCTCCAAATGCGCCCGCGCCTGCACTTCTCCTTCAAGGCGACCGAGCGTACGCACGAGTGTTTCTTTTTGCTGCGCGAGGTGATGTGTTTCTCGTTCTAAAGCAATGAGCTCACTACTAAACTGGCTCGTCGTTTCCTGCTCAACTTGTTTTTTCAGTACCTCAGTGCGTGCAAGGAGTTCCTTGTGCTTCGATTCCAATGGCACGAGCTCTGCCTGAATGCGCGCCCCTCCAGAAGCAAGATACACATGTTCGCGGTAGAGGTAGTCGAGATACTTGCCCGTGAGATCCTGGCGCAAGGTATCCGCTTCTTCGAGCTTCTTCATCTGCGACTGCAGAAACTTCAAATGGGGTGCTAGTTCCCGGCGCAGCGATTCCACCTCTTTCATGTTCTCCGCCGTCTTCTCGAGCTTCCGCGTCGCTTCTTCCCGTTTATAAAAATAGGTAGTGAGTCCGAGGGCGTCTTCGATCATCTCGCGGCGCTCGCGCGAGGACGCAGACAGCACGCGGTCCGCTTCTCCTTGGGAGATGATGTGGTGGCCGGATGCGCCGATGTTCGCTTGTGACAACAACTCCGCAATATCGCGCAAACGCACGACGGAGCCGTTCAATATGTACTCATTCGCACCATCGCGATGCACCACGCGCTCGATCGCCACTTCATCAAAATCAAGATTGAACGCTCGATCCGTGTTATCAAACACCAGCTTCACACCCGCACGACCGGCGCGCGGCAGCGCCGAGGTGCCGTTCCAGATCAAATCCTCGCCGCGCTTGCCGCGCATCGACTTCATCGACTGCTCTCCCAAGACAAAACGAAACGACTCGGCAATGTTGCTTTTGCCGGAGCCGTTCGGCCCCACGATCGCCGTGATCGCAGTGCTGAATTCAAGTGCAGTTTTGCGGGCGAATGATTTAAAGCCGCTGAGTTCTATGCTCTTGAGCCGCATTATCGTATGTTACCATCCCTTCTTTTGCAGCGCCGCCTTTGCTGCTTCCTGTTCCGCTTCCTGCTTGCTCTTGCCTTCGCCTTCAGCAAGCAATACCTCTTTGCAGTACACGCCGACCGTGAAATGCTTGTCGTGGTCCGGCCCGGATTCTTGGAGCACCGTGTAGTGCGGCGTTATGCCGTCCTTGTCCTGCACTTTTTCCTGCAGCGTCGATTTCGGATCCTGCCACAGACGCTTGCGCACGATCTCATCAATTTTAGGCAATAGGTACGTATGAATAAACGCACTGACTGCGTCATATCCCTGATCGAGATAGATGGCGCCGACGAGCGCTTCAAAGGCATTGGCAAGCAGTACGCTGCGCGCTCGGCCGCTGTCTTTAGATTCGCCGCGAGAGAGCAGCAAGTAGTCGTTCATCCCGATTTCTTGGGCGACTTCCGCGCAGGTCACTGCATTAACAAGCGACGCGCGAAATGCCGTTAACTCCCCTTCGTCATGCTGCGGGAATTTGTTGTACAAAAAATGCGTAGAGATGAGTTCAAGCACGGCATCTCCCAGAAACTCGAGCCGCTCGTTGTGACCCGATACTTCCCCGCGATGTTCGTTCAAATAGGAGCGATGCGTAAAGGCCTGTCGCAGGAGCGCAGGATCGTGAAAGTGTATACCGATGATGTCTTCAAACGTCTTAAAGTCTTTTGGCATTCTGTTTGTGTGTCCCATGCTGCAGCACTCCCACCGCCTTGGTGACGATAGGAAGCATATCTTCATAAAAATTTAGGTCAAGTACTTCATCGATCGGAAACCATTGCGCAGCATCGAGCCCTCCTTTCTGCGCGAGCTGAATATCGCTCGAGGTCGCTTCCGCCAAAAAGTAGATGACGTGCTTGCGCTTCTTCCCTGCCGCAGGGTCCGAGGCGACATATTCGTTCTCGCCGAGGCGCTCTTTGGGAATGATCGCAAGGCCGATCTCTTCGGCGATCTTGCGCACTACGCCGTCCTCCGGCGTCTCCTCCGGCAGGAGCTTTCCTTTGGAGAGCGTCCAGTGTCCGAATACGTCGTGCACGAGCGCCAGCTGCAGACGTCCTTGGTATTTGCCGTAGACGACCGCGCCGACCAAGCGCTCAAGCGGCAGCTCCTCATACGGAACATCTTTGCGCTTCTTGCTGAATTCTTCCTTGCCCGGTTCGCCGAGC
>JAKAIP010000149.1 GCA_021825025.1 bacterium | reverse complement strand
GGATGGATATTTCTGTCGAGCGCGTATCGAGAGCTTAGGGCGCGTGTGCCGGGAATGATGACGCTGATCGGACTCGCGGTCATTGCCGCCTACACCTATAGCCTGATATCCATCCTGCTCGGCACCGGCCACGACCTCATGTTCGAGCTGTCCTCATT
This sequence comes from bacterium, assembly GCA_021825025.1. Next base: position 3,168 of record JAKAIP010000149.1, on the reverse strand, counting down.
GATTGCCATCATGCTTCTTGGACACTGGATTGAGATGCGATCGGTACAGGGTGCGAAAGGAGCGCTCAGGGAACTCGCGAATCTCCTTCCCGATACGGCCGACGTAATAAGGGGCGGGGTCATGCAAACCGTTCCGCTCAGTCAACTGAAAGTCGGCGACCGAGTGCTCGTAAAGCCTGGGGCAAAGATTCCAGCTGACGGAAAAATTGCCGAAGGGCAGTCGGAAGTGAACGAATCGATCATTACCGGTGAGTCGAAGCCAATTTTGAAGTCGCGAGGGCAGCAAGTAATCGCCGGTTCAATCAACGGCGATGGAAGTCTTACGGTCGAGGTCACACAGATCGGCGAAGGAACCTTTCTTGCGGGCATCATGCACCTTGTCGCGGATGCAGAGGCGTCCAAGTCTCGACTGCAGATGCTCTCAGACCGAGCCGCCTTTTACCTCACCCTCATTGCGCTCGCCGCGGGAGCAGTCACATTTATCGCGTGGCTTTTGGCGCAAGCAGGTATCGGCATAGCGACGGAGCGGCTCGTCGCAGTTTTGGTGATCACATGTCCGCACGCGCTTGGTCTCGCAATTCCGCTCGTCACCTCCATTTCGACGACGATGGCGGCACAGAATGGTCTTCTCATTCGTCGTCGTTCTGCGCTTGAAATGGCGAGGAATATCGATACGGTGGTGTTTGATAAAACGGGCACGCTCACCGAAGGTATATTTTCAGTCACGTCATCGAGCTCTAATGAGGTGCTTGCAGTTGCCGCAGCAGTGGAAGCCCACTCCGAACATCCGATCGGCAAAGCCATTGTTCTTGAAGCACAAAAACGGAAGATCCCTATACGCGAGGCAAGTAATTTCAAGCGCATCCCCGGCATCGGTGCGGAGGCAATGGTCGATGGTAAACGAATTTTTGTAGGACAACGGGGAGGAGCGGGGATTTTCATCGAGGTCGATGATCAAAAAGTAGGGAGCATCTCACTTGCCGATCGGCCTCGCCCAGAAGCAGGTGAAGCGGTCAAGACTTTGAAACGGATGAAGATCCAAGTGGTTATGATCACAGGCGATTCCGAAGAAGTCGCAAAAGAGGTTGCCACACAACTTGGTATTAAGGAATATTTTGCGCGCATAGTGCCTGAAGAGAAAGCCAACAAGATAAAGCTTTTGCAATCACAAGGGCGGAAGGTCGCTATGGTGGGCGATGGGGTCAACGACGCTCCAGCACTCACGCAAGCCGATCTCGGCATCGCAATTGGAGCGGGGACGACTGTTGCTATCGAATCGGCGGGAATTATCCTTGTCAAAAGCGATCCGCGCGACATTGCAAAAATATTCAACCTGTCGCGCTTCACATACCGAAAAATGATACAAAACCTTTTCTGGGCTACTGGATACAACGTCATTGCGATACCGCTTGCAGCTGGCGTGCTCGTATCGTATGGGGTTATCTTGCAACCGGCGCTCGCTGCTATATTCATGTCAGTGAGTACGGTGATTGTTGCATTCAATGCGCTGCTTCTTAGACGACAAACAATCTAAAATTAGGTATGGAAACCAATACAATATTAACCAAACAGCCGAGGGATTGGAGTGTATTTTTTAGCAGTGTGTTTTTCGTACTCGGGTTCTCAGTCGTTTTCTCAATCGTAGGGGTGCTGTTGCAAACGGTATTGGCCCACTCGTCTTTTGTTGTAAAGATGTGGCTCGGATACGCCGGTGGAATTGTGATTATTTTATTCGGGCTATTCTTGCTCGGCCTTTTTACTCCAGCGTTTTTAACACGTACCCATACGTTCGCGGTGCGCGGTAACTCTAAGTCCAAATACGCAACTTCGTTTCTCTTCGGCGCAGCATTTGCGGTTGGATGGACTCCGTGTGTAAGTGCAGCACTGGGGGCGATATTAGCTTTGGCGGCGGTAAATGCGGGGAGTGCCTTCCTTCTTTTATGCGCCTATACGCTCGGCCTCGGTATCCCCTTCCTTGTCGTAGGGGCATTTACCAATCAGGCACAAGAATTCATCAATCGCGCTGGCACATGGCTGAAGTACGTTGAATATTTCTTCGGCGTAATTCTCATCATTATTGGTATTTTTATTTTCACAGGAGAACTGAGCAAAGTGGCGAATGTACAGTTTTTAGCGAATATCCTCATCGCACTTCATTTGGGCACCAGCGCAGGAGGAAATATCGCATCTTTAAGCATAGTAAATATTGCAATCGCTCTGTTCGCAGGCTTCGCGTCATTCTTGAGCCCCTGTGTACTACCTATCATTCCCGGCTTTCTCTCATACTTAGCAGAGTCGAGCATTAAAAAACAAAACGTATGAACCTAACGAACAGAAATATTTTGCTGGTGGTCGCCGTTGTCCTTATTGTGGGAGCTATTTGGTATATAGAGGGATCAAAGCCTCCCGTAGTGGCAGGCACTTCTGTTGCTCTATTGGCTACATCGACCACACCAACTTTGGCAGCACTCATAGCGGCGGACCAGAACGCGGGTTATCCACCCGCGGTAGAGATCATCCCTGGGGGCGATCCAAGCGCGACGGGCACAACGCCGTTTGGCGTGCCTGCATCGAGCGGCTTCATAAATACTGCACCCTTCAAACTCAAAGATCTTATCGGCAAGAAAGTCATTCTTATCGACTTCTGGACATATAGTTGTATCAACTGCCTCAGAGCTCAACCTTATCTCAATGCCTGGTATGACAAGTATAAGGATCAGGGACTCGTCATAATCGGTATCGAGTCTCCAGAATTTGACTTTGAAAAAAACTATAACAATGTAGTTCAAGCGATTGCGAATCAATACCACATCCAATATCCGGTAGTAGAGGATAATAATCTTGCTACATGGAACGCCTATCAAAATCAATATTGGCCTGCGGACTATCTCATAGATATCGGTGGCTATGTCACGGACACTCACTTTGGCGAGGGTGACTATGCAGCTACTGAGAGCAAGATTCAGGCGGCCCTCACACAACGAGACCAGGTGCTTGGACTTCCCGATACAGTACCGACCGGCACTGTAAATCCCTCAGACGCGATTGCAGTTAGCTCAACTGGAGTCCAGAGCCCTGAGACGTACTTCGGCGCTGACAGAAATCAGTTTCTCGGTAACGGAACACAAGGTGCCATCGGCGTACAGCAACTTACGACACCCTCAACGA
>JAKAIP010000148.1 GCA_021825025.1 bacterium | reverse complement strand
CACCATGCCGACGCCAGCAGATATCGATCTTGACACCCCCACTCATACAAATGGAGCATTGTTCGACGTCGCGACAAATCTACACGCCGGTCTCGACGTGTGGAAGTCGCCGCTCGGTATTCAGCTTTTTGAGATTGCTGGATGGGGAAACGAGACGCTTTCAGGCATCACCTACAAGAGAGAAAGGCAAGATGTCTGCATTGCGATAGCAGTCAATGGTAATTGCGCAGCAATCAGATCTCTTCCAACGAAGCTCACTTTCAGCCCGAATCATGTTATTGACGGTGATGGTACAGTTGTAGAGCCGAGTGCATTGTGGAGTAATGGAACGACGACAAAGTATTGGTTGAATCTAAATGCATATAATGCTGTCAACGACCTAATTCAAGGAGTACCGGGGGCTGGGCAATTACTCTTTACTGATCACGGCAGGCTATTCAAAGTTAACGAACTAAATCAATTAGTTACCAACATTATCGAGAACGGCACGAGCGCCCATCTTCCGGATAAGTACATAACGATCGTCGCGCCCGTTTCGGGCGTCACCAATCGTCTCCACTTCACTCTCCACTCACCGCTTACGCTTGGCTTCACCGATACCAATAACAATTACACTGGCGCAACCGCCACAACAACTGTATTCGATATCCCTGGGGTCCAATACGAACGCTATGGCGACGTGCAATGGCTCTCGGTACCCAAGAATATGGCCGGCACAGTCGTTATGCGCGGTACGGGTACAGGCTCCTTTGCGCTCGATGTTGAAGAACAGGATGGCAATACGGTCGTTGCCACGACTACCTTTGCTGCTATACCCTCAGCGACATCAACACTCGCTACGCTCATCATTGACCCGGCGATTGACTCTACCGCGAGTGGCACACTTGTTGTCGATTACAGTGGAAATGGCACAGCTGATACCGTCTATCACGCGATACAGGGCGCGATGGTTTTCCCTGACCTCACCCCTCCTGAGGCGGTTATCGGATTTAGCACAACCACGAAACGTATCGAGATAACCGGAATGGATGACACCTCGTCCACAACAGTAACGACAACTGCCACGTCGACTACGGTGACCGACGAAGCTGGTAACTGGCTCTTCATTGGTAGCGCCGAGCCGCAACATCCTCGTCATGAGAATGAGCCCAAGGAGCTCCCTGTTTCGTGGCTTAGCAGTCATGAGAATCAAGATGGTCATGTTCAATCCCATGAGTCAAGCACAACGCACGCGGACTCAGGTATTGTCACGCGCACTATTTATTCTCTGAGCTATTCCACAGGCACGACCACGGATACGACAGCTATTCTCCGCTATTTCTGGAATATCGATCGGAAGGGGGAGTACACCACCTTTGTTTCTTCTATTAAGATAGAGAACAGCCATCTCGTTGCCATTTATATTCCGCACCTCAGTAAGACATATATCGTTTCTGCGCCACTGAAAGACAGCGACGATCTGTTCACACATCTTGCAGAACTCCTTCGCCACAAGCACTTGAAGACGTACAATGGGTTGTATATCCCAAGCATACAGACTGAGAAAGGGAAGCTGATTATCCGATGACTAATATCATATGACCACATTCGACAAATGGGTGACGAAGAAAAATGTACTGAGAGTAAGTGGCGTCGCCTTCCTGATTTTGATTATCGGTACAGTTTACACATATCTTGCCAGCAGATACTGTGTATCGCAACTTACTTGGTGCAACGCTAGTTTTACCTTACCCGATATCTTGTCTGAGTTGTTGATTCTAAATATCCCTGTATTTATTTTCTCACTCGCAAGCTACTTACTGCGGAATGAGATTTTTAAGACCTGGATTCTGTTTACGATGATATGGATTCCACTCTCACTTGCTTATGTGTTAAGTGTGCCTAACTACGGAGGTGGCATAGGTCTTCAGATAACGGAGCGAGGTGTTGTTTCGGTGATGATGCCAATCTACTATACCGCAGCAAGTCTCGTCATCATCCTCGCTCAACTCGTTCGAGTGTACTGGCTGAAAAAGAAATAGCGCTGAGGATTTCATTCGGCATAAGCTCCTCTAATCATCTCAAGATGTCATCTTGGGAGATTGTTCCGTTCAATCGCACTCTCGTATGAATGGAAGCAGGATAAAGCCGGTTTGTATAAGACACTTGAAGCAGATTTGCGTTCTGCATCTACGGCCTTGGAATCAGAGTTTAATTCAAAAAGGAACAGAACGGTCATCCAAATAGGGCAACGAAGATTTGATGGTGAACATGATTCTGATACGAGAACAATAAAACAGATACTACCTGGCATGGTGATACCATATATGAAAACAGAGAAGGGGAATCTGCTTATCAGCTATTAAATTAAAAATGAAAACAAAAGCCGTCCAATTCCTCCCAGTTATGCTCAGCCTGGTATTCATTGGGTTTCGCCACTTTAGTCAATGGTGCGTTATCTCGAACCCGTCATGTCGCGGAACGTGGGTGCATCAGATATACATAGAATTCACCAGTCCACTCTACTTTTTCTCTCTGTATGCATTTCTCGGTGTACTTCTTGTCGCATTCGTCCCACGGCACATCTTCATTTCATGGCTGAAGTTTGCATTATGGGCGTTACCACTCTCATTCATTTTCATCGCGCTGACGCCAGTGAATTGGATGGGTATTGGTCTTGATCTCTTCCCATTTTATCGTGATGATGCCGCGCGTCTTAGTGGCGGGCTGGTAACAGTGGCAAGTTTCATACTGATCGGGATGCGCTATTTCAGCATGCGGCGCGCGGTACGCAAGGGGTAGCAGCCCTCTCGTGAAGGGGGAATGGGTTTGTGGTATCCTTCTCGCATATGCAATTTTCAACGAAACAGCAGCTTATTGGCGGGGGAGTCATCTTGGTGATTATTGGTTTTGTCGCGTGGAGTACGTGGTCGCACGCGCTCGGCTCATCCTCTTCAGCGACTACTACGCCGAGTACGCTTGCGTCATCGACAGATAGTGGTGTTACGAGTGCACCAGTGGCCACGAGTACGAGTACCGGACCGTTCCCGATTAATGTGTCGGATTCACTCGCCTCATGGAGTTTCAAGGGCATCTATACGGGTAATGATGCGCTTGTACAGAAAGCGAATGCTGACATTACGCTTCTCACGAGTCTTCTCGGGAAGGGGAAGTACGATGACTATGATCTCTATAATGGCATCGCGAATGATTACGGGATGCTTGGAGAGGGTTCGCTCGCATATCAGAATTTCAATCGTGCCATTGCCATTCACCCGACCAAGGGACTCGCGTATGTGAATCTTGGCCACTTGATGGCAGAGCTTGGGGCGTACGCCACAGCCGCTGATGCCTATGGCAAAGCAGTT
>JAKAIP010000147.1 GCA_021825025.1 bacterium | reverse complement strand
TTAGTGAAATTTCACCAAGTCTTGATGCGAGCAGAACGAGACGACGTCTCTTTTGTGGTACTCCATATTTTGAGACGTCCACGGGTTTATAAGCTACCTGGTATCCATTCTTTTTGAGAGAGCGTACGAACTCCCCGAACACTGGGTATTGCTTTTCATTTGCCAGATCAGGCACGTTCTCCATTGAGACGATGTCTGGACGAGTCTTCCCAATCAGGTCCATGAAGTGGTAGAGCGGGTCCCACTTCTTCGCCTTATTCTTGCCGGTCGCTCGAGTGCGATTCATTGTTGAGAACGGCTGGCAAGGAGCACAGCCAACTAGCACCTTGACCTCGGCGTCGCCATAGAGTTCAGCGAGCTCTTTTGAGGAAAAGTCTGCGACGTCTTTATAAATGAACTTCGATGCGTTGTTTGTCTCGAATGCAAAGCGACACGTATCGTCATTGTCGACACCCGCTACGACGTCGAGTCCTTCCGCGATCAGTCCGTGCGTCAGTCCTCCGACACCGCAAAAGAGGTCGACTACTTTCACTTTCTTCTTCGGCGCGCGCCGTGTACTCATGCAACCAGTATAATGCGAATCGTCGTAAAACTCGAGCGGGCACGCTGCCTATCCCCGGTTGAACATGAAGAGGCTCGGGAAGTCCTCTGGGATGACGAATGATGGGTACATAAACTTCGTGCCCGCAGCTATAGCACTTCTGTCGGTAGCGGTCGCAGAAATGATCCACAACGTAGGGATTTCAGCGCTACGTGCTGCTTCTAGTTCAGGGCCACCAATGGCGCCGGTAGAGAAGAAGCCGTCAGCGTCGACACGCCTATTTGCCGTACGGAACCTCAGCAAGACACGACCGTTGTAATGTGATGCAACCTTCTCGATTACCACGCTAACGGTCTTGTCCCTCCATGTGTTCTTCGACCTGGTCTTTATGGCCTTAGCAAGATTTATTGCATCTTCTATAGAAACCTCTACGCCATCCCGGGCCATCTGTTCCACCTCGGTATCGGTGGCGTCCTCCGGCTGATTGAAATGTTCACGCACCATTCCGAGCACTTTCTCGTAGGTTCGTTCTGGTTGCGGAACGATTACGTAGTTCGGATAAATATGCATCCCCGGACGAAGGGTGTCCGTTTTATTCACGTCCAACACTCCCGGACGCGTCGTGCGGAGGTCGAACGTGTATTCAACGGGGAATGACCCCGGCAGTTGATCCTTGTGCTGTTCAATGAAGGTGCGAAGATCCTTGTCTGAATCGTGTATGTCGCGGAAGCGATAAAAGAGATGTCGCGGAATGAAAAGGCGCGTATACGCAATCGTCGACTGGCGGTACCCATACATTCGCGCGTGTTGGTGCATCGTGTCGATTTGCGAGACTTTCGAATCGCGAATGTAATAGGTCACGAGGAGGTTCTTGACGGCAATGCCGCGGCCCAAAGTATTCCCGCCGATAAGGAAGTTCAGTCCTTTCCCATAGGCGATTCCCTGTCGCTTTACCTTGGCGTTAATGACAAGCAACTTCCTCGTGGCGAGTTGTTGCACGATTATATTTTTTATCTCGGCAAGAGGTGGTGTTTCGTTCCCAAGCGTCAGCCGCAGGTCTTCGTAAGCCGCGCGCAGGTCGGTCTCGATGGCGTTACCGCCATCTCCTAAGAGAGATTGAGTGACTTCGTTGAGGAAGTCATTGATGCGTGTTTCTGCTCGCTCTTGTTCACTATTCTTTAGGCTCGGGTGGCACAAGTATGCATACCCCTTGCTGGGCAAGCTAAGTTTCATTATCGCTGCGCTTGCGGACACTAGAAAGAAGAGGATGGATCGCCTGAGACCCTCTGGTATCGGAGTCCCAGTACTTAGAAGTTCTGCCTTTTCGTTCTGGTTAACAACTTCGATAAGGTGGTGCGGATTATCTTCCGGTTCCTCCATGTCGAAGAAGTAGTCGCCTCCGATGTAAGAACCGCCCGGAGGCAGCATGACGATGAAGGATGGGCGATGTGTAGATTCTGCGCTCTGGAGCAGAACCGCCTGTGGCGTTCCGGTCACACTGACGTACACATGTCGTGGCAGCACTCCCTTTAACTCGTTCTGGATGATGCGGTTGATCGTGCTGGGCGCGACAGAAATTGGCGATTGTGCTCGAGCACGTCGTGCCGTATTGGTATCGAGAGACGCTTGGTCGCCCTCATCATCGAAGATGATCGCCGGGTAGTGTTCGGCGCCTACTTCTCTCAAGAACGAAGCAACGTTTTGCAGGCTTCCAGCGCCTTTCGAACAGACGACCAAAAGACGACCGTCACCCAGCTCCAGTTGCATTCTCACATTCTGAACCTCGCGCCCAAGGTCGTCGTCCTTGGTGTATGTCATGACACCTGCCATCGCGCTCGTGAAGTCGCCGTGAGTTTGAGTCACAAGGTCGTTTATGTTGCTCGTCATCACGACGCAGATGCGGAACCCATTGTCGAACGCAAGTGCAGTACTCGCGATCATTGCCCGAGTCTTGCCGCTCTGGATTCGACCGTACACCAGTCCGACAGGAGGGTTGGGGGGAGGGGTCGTCGGATCAATCTCACCGCCATCAGGCGCTCCATACGCCCTCATCGTTGCCGCCACGATCTCAGCGGCGTTTTTCTCAGTATCCGTCCTTTGCTGCTCGTCCCCTCCAAAGTCGAGAGCGTCAAGCGTTCCTGTGAAGAATCGACCATTCGTAATCATTAGTCGATTATATTCCTGTGGCTCCTAGTACACCACCCTTCACGACCCGCCACGACGCCCAACGTCGCGAGTTTTATGCGGATTCGAGCAAACCCTTGACTATGCCGTCGGAGGCCCATTGTGGGCTCAAAACGTGTTTCCGGACTTCGTTCAGCATGCAGAGCAGAGCAGTCGTTATTCTTACATTCTCTTTGAGATATGCGCTCTTTTGAGCGAACATCCGTTCGGGTGCGAGTTTTCGTTGCGTCTGGTTGATAGATATTGCCCCAATCCCGATCATCAGTTGCACGAGTTCGGAAGGTATCGCCTCCGCTACTTCGCGGTTCGCCACCTCAAACTTGCTCCAGAACAGACCGAGATAGAGACGCTTGATTTCGGGCGTGGCGTCCTTGTAGGTGCCGCCGAGGTTGCGGATCAGCCCAAGGATTTTCTGAATGACCTCAATCTTGATGTTGCGGGCGCGGTCAAGTTTCGCGCTCTCGGCATCGGTCAAGTTCTAACCGACAACCCGACGGGTCGATCCCTCCTCTCCCGTCACGACTGAGCCCGGCCGCCGAAAGGAGGCCGGGCTATTTTTTTCGTCGGTCAGGCTGCTGGATCAGGCCCCCGTTCCGGCCTGGACCGGTTGCGGCTTATGCTCG
>JAKAIP010000146.1 GCA_021825025.1 bacterium | reverse complement strand
TTCGGAAAAATATCCGCGAAAATGCGCTCGATGCGTCCCGTGCCGAAATTCGCACCGGCGACCTCTTTACTCCTTTCGCCGGTGAACAATTCGATATCATTGCGAGCAACCCGCCCTACATCCCCGACACCCGAACACTTCCCGCAGAGGTTATCGAACACGAGCCGCCACACGCTCTCTTTTCTGGTGCCGACGGCCTCGATAGTATTCGCCGCATTGCGGAGGAGCTTGGAACGTACCTGGCGCAAGACGGCGTCGCCTGGATCGAATGCGATAGTACCCACGCAACAACCGCCTGCGCACTCTTCACTTCTCGCGGGTTCCACGCCGAGGTACGCACCGACCAGTACGGCCGGCCGCGTATTCTTGTCGTGACCTTCCCCAAGCCTTAAACAAGGCTCGATCCCCGTTCATCCCTATCCCCCTTCGAGCCAAAAAATACTGGTGTCTGATATACTCAGAGGTATATGCAAGAATCGCTTTCAACGGATCCTTATAAAGGAGTACGTGACTTCTATCCCGCCGAATGGGCGAAACTCGAAGCTATATTTACGACCCTGCGAAACACGCTTCATGCCTGGGGCTACGAGGAATACAATGCTTCCCCGCTCGAGCGAGCAGAGCTCTACGAGGCAAAAACTTCAGAAGAAATCGTCAGCGAGCAAACCTACACATTTACTGACCGCGGTGATCGACGCGTCACGCTCCGCCCAGAAATGACCCCGACGCTTGCGCGTATGATTGCAGCAAAGCGCCGCGAACTCCCTCTTCCTCTCCGCTGGTTCTCTCTCCCGAATGTGTTCCGCTACGAACGTCCTCAGAAAGGTCGGTTGCGTGAGCACTACCAGCTCAATGTCGATCTTGTTGGCGTCGCCGGGAGCGAAGCAGACAACGAGATCATCCTCCTGGCCGCAAACCTCCTCAAAGCTTTTGGCGCGAAAGAGAGTGATTTCACCATTCGCATCAATTCACGTGCCCTCCTCACTGCTGCCTGTACCGCTGCAGGATTAGACATAGAGACAACTCGCCTCTATCTGCGTCTCCTCGATAAGAAAGCGAAGATGACTCCCGAGACGTTTACCGCAGCCCAGCAGGCACTCACAAGTACAGACCCGCTTGCTCTTATTGAAGACGCCGGTTCGGCACCTGACGTAGCTCACGAGAAGCGTCTACTTCTCGATACAATCGACGCTCTTGCTCGTCGCGGCATCACGAATGCCATCTTCGATCCGACGCTCACCCGCGGCTTCGACTACTACACCGGCATTGTCTTTGAGATATACGACACGAATCCAGAAAACCCCCGCTCACTTTTCGGCGGTGGTCGCTTCGATAAACTTGTCTCACTCTTTGGTAGTGAAGCGTTACCCGCAATCGGCTTCGGTATGGGTGATGTTACGCTTGCTGATTTTCTTGAAACTCACGGACTCCTCCCGCATACCACCGACTCCCTGCCGCAACTCTATCTCGGCACCCCGACCCCAAGCGATATTCCGGCCGCACAGGCTTTCGCTGCTGCGCTCCGCAAGGAAGGCGCGCGGGTCTTCGTCAACATTACGGAGAAGAACCTGGGTGACCAGGTTCGAGATGCCGTCAAACGACATATTCCGCTCTTCATGGCCTACGGCGCAGATGAAGTCGCTGCGCAAACCGCCCGCCTGAAGATACTTGCCACTGGCGAAGAAGTTGGCCTCCCGTTTACTGAACTCCCGATGCGGCTGCGTGCCGGTAGCTAGTATGCGTGCTATTACGTTTGACATTGAATCCATTTCTGACTCCGTCGTACGCGGTCATATTGATGTCAACGAACAAGAGCTCATTGTTATTGCCATTCATGACTCACTCACGGATACGTATACTTCCTATGACAAAGAGGAGCTGCACAAGCTCTGGCCACTACTCGAACAAGCCGATTTCCTGATTGGCTTCAACTCCGATTCCTTTGATATCCCTCTGCTAAATCGTTACTACCCAGGCGATCTCACGCACTTCACCTCACTTGACCTGCTCACCGAAGTACAGAAAGTCCTCGGTCGCCGTATCCGACTCCAGTCACTTGCAGAAGCGACACTCGGGCGCGGGAAATCAGGTGACGGTCTCAAGGCAGGCGAATGGTGGCGCGAAGGGAAAAAAGATCTGGTACGCACATACTGCATCGAAGACGTCCGTCTCACCCGAGAACTCTACGACTACGCAGTCACCCATGGGAAATTAAAGTACAAAGATCTGCGCGAGAAACGGGAGATCAAACTCGATACTTCCAAGTGGGGACAACGCCCAGCTTCGGCACTTCCCCCACCCCTCACTCACGCTCTGCAATTATGAAATCTTCGCTCACTATTCCGATAGCAATCGTTGTTGGAGGAATGATGATCGCCATTGCTGTCTATGTAGCAATGCCGAAAAAACAGTCGCCAAGCAGCGATGGCATAAACGCCGCGCTCGTGCGACCAGTGAGTGCTACGGACCATATCCTTGGGAATCCGGCCGCAAAAGTAATGATTGTCGAGTATTCCGATTTCGACTGTAGCTACTGTAAAACATTCAACGACACGCTGCATCAGATTATCGTCGATGACGGCACACAAGGACAAGTGGCGTGGGTCTTCCGCGAATTCCCACTCACCGAAATACATCCGAACGCACTGAAGCACGCCGAGGCCGCCGAGTGTGCGGCTGTCGTTGCTGGGAACACTGCCTTCTGGAACTTCGGCGACACACTCTTCTCGAATCAACCTGTCGATCCTTCTCATTACGGGAGCTATGCGCAGTCGATTGGTATCAACACCGACGCGTTTGCTACCTGTTTTGCAAATGCCGGTGAGACTGTCGATGCACGCATTCAGGCTGATCGTCAAAACGCACTCGATATGGGTGCCCAAGGAACTCCCTATTCCCTCATTCTTGTTCCGGGACAAGCGCCTATCGTGATGAATGGTGGGTACTCCTACGAAGCCGTAAAACAACTCGTCGACCAAGCGCTTGCGAGCACAAAATAAAATCAGACCCGGCACATATGTACCGAGTCTGACATCAGAGTTTCCAGGCCGCCGAGAGACCAACACCCGTACCCGCATATCCATCTTCAACGGAGAAGAGCGTTTCAGAACCCCGCAACTCCCTCACCGCGAAATGCCGAGAACCGAGACTGTGCGGAGCAGCTGAGACATCTTGTGTTGAAGTCCGGAGCAGATACGTGAAAAGTTGCTGCCGCCGAACAGTGCGGAAGGCCAGAAGAAACCACGCGGCCTCGAGTATCGTCGGTACGCGCTCTCCCCCCTTCAGAAGTTGGAGCTGCTCACACCAGGTATGGAAGCCGGACCCCAGGACTGGAGTCTTCTTGATGGCAA
>JAKAIP010000145.1 GCA_021825025.1 bacterium | reverse complement strand
TAACCACATACATATGGATAAAACAGTCACTATTTACAGCACCCCAACTTGCCACTTCTGCCAGATGACGAAGGATTTCCTGAAGGAAAAAGGTATTTCGTACACTGATTTCGATGTTGCGCATGATCTTGAGAAGCGCCAGGAAATGATCCAGAAGTCTGGTCAGATGGGTGTCCCTGTTATCTTCGTCGGCGAAGAGATGATTATTGGCTTCGATCAGGAACGCCTCGCTACAACGCTCGGTCTTGCATAAGTTCTTCGTGCCCACAAAAACAGACGCCCCGCTTCCGCGGGGCGTCTGTTTTTGTGATAGGCTTTCGGGGCGCCCCGTATCTTCGCAGACTCGATATGGAGGCTCGTTCGGAGAAAGAGACTGTGCACCCGCATTCTCTTTTCCTCACTTCGCCCCCGTAGTTCAATGGATAGAACAACCCCGTCCTAAGGGGTAGATGTAGGTTCGATTCCTACCGAGGGCACCAGATTTGCTATACTAGATCGTATGGATCCTGATCTACGAAAAGAGCTCGATGAGATTCACGCGCTTACACGAGACAATCATCGTATGCTGCGTGCGATTCGACGGGATCAATGGCTCGGGTTTATCGGTCGGGTTGTAGTGTGGATCATTGTGTTCGCCCTCCCGCTCTATCTCTACCAGCAGTATCTCCAGCCTTTGGTTGCCAAATTCTCTGCAACCACCGGAATGACCACCTCGGGCCCCTTCGGCTTCCCGACTTCCGCTGAAGTACAAAAGCTGATAAACTCCTTTAAAGCGGGGCCATCGGCCCCCTAAAGCGCTTGGATAGCTCAGTTGGTAGAGCACTTCCCTGAAGAGGAAGGGGTCCCCGGTTCGAGCCCGGGTCCAAGCACACTCATGTTGTCGAAGCTACTTCTCTGGGCGCAGAAGCGCGAGCGGCACCTCTCGGCGCTCGCGATGATTGCCGGGTTTCTTTCCGACAATCTCCTGTTTGTCCGCGTTGATTTGCTCCAGACGCAGATACTGTTTGCGGTGTATACCGTACTCTGTTTTATCTCGATCCCGGTCTTCCATTGGCTACAGATACGTAACTATCGAAATCGCATAAGTACTATCGCACGGACGATTCTCCCGTTTGTGACACAGTTTGTACTCGGAGGATTTTGGAGCGGGTTCGTTATATTTTATGGTCGTTCCGCAGATCTCGGTGCTTCGTGGCCATTTTTACTGTTTCTTTTTCTCGTCCTGCTTGCGAATGAGTATTTTCATCACTACCACGACCGGTTGGTATTTACGAGCATTCTCTTTTTCTTTGCGCTCTATTCCTATGCGATTTTTGCCGTACCTCTCTATACCGGCACGATCAGTACGCTAACGTTTGTTGAAAGTGGAATCGTCGCGGTCGCTTTGTTCGCTGTCTTTACCATACTGTTGCGTTCGTTTGCACGAGAGCGCTTCCTTCTCGATATTTGGCGCATTCGTGTCGGTGCGCTCATAGTGTTGGTGCTTATGAATGTTTTTTATTTTACGAATGTGCTTCCGCCGCTTCCGCTCTCTGCGGAGGCGGCAGGCGTGTACCATGCCGTATGGCGTGTTCCAGGGGCCTACTTAGCCACCGTGGAGCCTGAATCGTGGCCGGTTCGCTTCTTCGGTTTTTCGCCAGTGCTCCACCTGACTCTCGGCGAGTCGGTTTCTGCGTATAGCTCAGTGTTTGCTCCTACCGCTTTTACGACCACTATCGTGCATCGTTGGGAATGGTTCGATCCGCTGAAGAAACAATGGATACTGAAAGCAACTATTGCGTATCCCATTGTCGGTGGCCGGGATGGTGGGTATCGAGGCTACTCGACTGTGCCGATGACTACCACGGGGCAGTGGCGGGTCATTGTGGAGACCGTTGACGGTCGGCGTATTACCGAGCTGCCGTTTAGTATCGAGGCGACAACCTCTCCCGTTACTGCAACAACAATTACTCTGAAATAAATAAAAATACCACCTCCGGAGGTGGTATTTTTAGGGTCTAACCCGCTTTTACACGAAGTTTTGTCTGCCGTGCTTTATCAAGTTTCGGAAGGATGATAGTAAGGAGACCGTCTTTAGCATTTGCTGAACAAGCTTCGACATCGACTTCTTGAGGAAGGAGGATGGTGCGCGAGAAAGAGCCCCAGAAGAGTTCGCGCGTAAAGTAATCAGGCTCGGATACTTGTTCGCGTTCGGAGCGATTCCCGCCAATCTCCACCATATCGCGACTTATAGAAATATTGAGTTCGTCAGGACGTACGCCGGCGACAAAAGCACGAATAATGATGTCGCTTGGGGTCTGGTGCACGTCGACCGGGAGCTGGCCTTCATTTTGAGAGGTGTCGGTGTTCAAGAGGGAGGGGCGCGCTTGGGTATCGGGAGTCTGCGTACGTGGAGCACTGAAAGTGGGAGTCACGACAGGCAGTTCATCATCGAATGAATCAAATGTGTTCTCAGAGGGAGCATTCCCAGAGAGACGTTCGAAAAATGAGCGCTTCATAGTCATAGTTGTGGGTAGGGTTTAGCAGGAAAGTTATGATATTGGAAAAATTTCAGCACTTCGAAGGCCGCGAAGAAAATCACCGCAGATGTCCAAACAAGAAAGATTGCGGTCAGTGTGGTCGAACCTCCTTGAGTAATAATAAGCTCGTTAAAGGTAGTGTGCAATGTGATAGCGAGGATAAGTCCGCTCGCTGCGGCTACGGTGCGGACAGCCGGATGACTCTCGTCAGAGAAGGCGAGTGCGAAACCGATCGCCGCAGATGCGAATACGTGGAGCAGCGTCGAGCCGATGAAGCGGACATCGCCCGTGAAGATGCTTGAGGCGACGCTACCCGATGCGATAGGGTTGAGCAAAAACAGCATATTCTCCGCGGCAGCAAAGCCGAGTGCGACGGTAATCATATACACCACATAGTCGGGCGCTTCATCGACTGCTGGTCGCCAGAAAATGAATGCTGCTGCCATGGCATACTTCAGGACTTCTTCGATGAGTGCCCAGGAGATGAATTTCGAGAGGCCGGCGAATTGAGTTTGCGCGTACTGCTCGAGAGGAATGGCGAGAGGGACTGCGATCATGCCTGCGATGAATGCATAGAAAATCATTCTCTTGGGCTCGGGATGTCGTGCGTCTTCTTGGAGTAAGAAGTAGAGCCAAATGAAGGCGGGGAGGAGCCCTCCGAGAAAAGCGTAGCCGAGCGTGGTAAAGGTCACCTGGTTATTCTACCACTGGCCAGGGTGCCACCATAAGGAATTTCGCGTCTTTCGTGGGTAGTGACTGCCAGATTTCTTCTGTCACGAAGGGCATAAATGGGTGGAGAAGTTTGAGTGTACGATCGAGAAGAGTGAGCAAG
>JAKAIP010000144.1 GCA_021825025.1 bacterium | reverse complement strand
AACAAGCAGCTTCCTGAAGGGCAGGCAGGCGACAATGCCGGCATCCTCCTCCGTGGTACGAAGAAGGAAGACGTGCATCGCGGCCAGGTTCTCGCGAAGACAGGTTCGGTCACTCCGCACACTGAATTCGATTCAGAAGTGTACATCCTCTCGAAGGATGAAGGAGGTCGCCACACGCCGTTCTTCTCGGGCTACAAGCCACAGTTCTACATTCGCACCACTGACGTGACCGGCGAAGTGACGCTCCCCGAGGGCAAGGAAATGGTGATGCCAGGTGACACGGTCACCTTCAAGGTGAAGCTCACTGCGCCAGTCGCACTTGAGGAACAGCAGCGCTTCGCTATTCGCGAAGGCGGCAAGACCGTCGGTGCAGGTGTCGTTACGAAGATTACGGCGTAAGCCGGGAAGCGAATCGATACTCATATGGAAACAGAGACGGAGACAAAGCCTAAAGCAAAGCGTGTTTCAAAGAAAGCGGCGCCCGCTCTCCCTGTGGAGCACAAGCTCCGGATCCGTGTTCGCGCCTATGAGCACAAGATTCTTGATCTCTCGGTAAAGCAGATTATGGATACGGCAGCTCGCTTTGATGCGGTGGTCGTCGGCCCAGTGCCGCTTCCGACCGAAATCAAGCGATGGACCGTGAATCGTTCGACGTTCGTCCACAAAGACGCTCGTGAACAGTTCGAAATGCGCATCCATAAGCGACTCATCGACATCATGAATCCGTCGCCAAAGGTTATTGAGGCCCTCACGAACCTCAATCTCCCTTCCGGCGTCACGATCGACGTCAAGATGGTCTAACAATCGCCATAAGATTGTACACACAACCGCCCGCAAGGGCGGTTGTGTGTTTTTGATTAAAACAAGAGATGCCGTATAATCCGGTGTGGGCACATAACTGGGAGAGGTACGTGTTTCAATTCGTCGCCAAGGCGGTCGCGATGACATTCATCATCGTGGTCGGCCAAATCGCGTTTCTGTTTTCGCCAAGGAAGGGACATAAAGTTCCTTGGACGAGAATTGTTTTGCTTACTTTGCTTGTAGGGGCGTATGTCGCCGTTCTCGAGTTGTCGAGAATGGGAACGCCACTGCGATGAGTCATCATCGCAAGAAGCGTGCTCCGCCCAGAGCACGTTTTCGTTTTCTTGCATCTTTTGTCTGGGTCGTGTAGAGTGCTCCTAACGCTACGAACGGTACTTCACTCACGGGTGAACCGGTCCTATGGCAAATTCGCGCGACGCGGTTTGCTGTCGCGCGTTTTGCTTTAAAAAATGAAATTCACCCTTGCTACAAAAGAGAATATGATCCGCGTCTTTGCGGATGATGGGCGTGCCTACGCAGGTACTATTTTGAATATGCAGCCAGTTACCGTCACCCAGGTCAAATCGACTGAAGGGAAGGACGGCTATACTGCCGTGCAGGTTGGTATGGGGTCCCGCAGAGCTAAGAATGTGAGCAAGCCGGTCCTCGGCCACACCGAGGGGAAGGGATACCAAGCAATTCGCGAATTTAGAGACGCTACAGGTCTTGCAGTAGGAGCAACTATTGATGTCTCGACGTTTGAGGTCGGTGACACCGTGCGTGTTTCCGGTCTTACGAAAGGAAAAGGTTTCACCGGTGTCGTGAAGCGTCACGGGTTCCATGGTGGTCCACGTTCGCACGGACAGAAGCACACGGAACGTTCCCCGGGTTCTATCGGTGGTTCAGGCGGTCGTGCCGGCGGTCGTGTGGTGAAAGGGAAGCGCATGGCCGGCCGTATGGGTGCTGAGCGCGTCACCGTGACCAATCTCAAGGTTCTTGCGGTCGATAAGGCTGCGGGCCAGATTGTTATCTCGGGTGCGGTTCCAGGTCGCCGAGGTACGCTTCTTGAGGTAGTATCTGCATAATTTTCCTACGTATGACTACTGAAAAGAAAACAGCAAAGAAGACAGTCGCATCACTCGAGATGCCCGTCTTCTCTATGGAAGGTACCAAGGTCGGAACGTTCACTCTTCCGGAGAGTCTCTTCACGGCACCTTGGCGCTCGGACCTTGTACACCAGGTCACGACGGCGATGCAGGCAAATGCACGCCAGAGCCGCGCACACACCAAGGATCGCTCTGAGGTATCAGGCGGTGGCAAGCGACCATGGAAGCAGAAAGGTACCGGTCAGGCACGTCACAGCTCGACCCGTTCTCCCATTTGGCGTCACGGCGGTATCACATTTGGTCCACGATCCGAACGCGACTATAGCGAGAAAATCAACAAGAAAATGCGTATGGGTGCTCTCATCTCAGTGCTCACCCGCAAGGCAAAGGATGGGGAGATTATCTTGGTTGATAAATTCACTTTCACCGAGCCGAAGTCAGCTGTCGCAAAAAATGTGTTGACCAAACTTGCTTCAGGCACGGGAGCAGCGGCACTCGTCTCGAAGAAGAAGAATGCGGCGCTTCTCGCGCTTGCAGCGTACGACACAAATGCGATCAAAAGCTTCAGTAACTTTGGTAACGTGACGACGGAAGAGGTGCGGAACCTCAATTCTCTGAACGTGATGACAGCCAAGTACCTTGTCATCGAGAAGCCAGAGGAAGCATTTGCGGCACTCGTAGCCCGTGCAACTAAATAAATCACTATGGCACTATTTGGCGACACAAAGAAAGAAAAGAAGGGGAAAGAGGCGGTGAAGCGTCATGCGCACGCAACGGTCTCGCTCCATGGTGCTGCGCACGACATCATTCGCGCACCGTGGTTCTCTGAGAAAGCACTGCTTGGGACGGAACACGGCGTCTATGCGTTCGAGGTATTTCCGCACTCAACAAAGGCAGAGATCGCCGGAGCTATCAAGGAAATTTACAAAGTTTCTCCGAAGGCTGTCCGCATTGTCAATCTGCCGGCTAAGACCAAGTCGATGCGCACCCGTCGTGGTGTGGGTACGCGCGCCGCACGCTCGAAGGCCTATGTGTACCTCAATGCAGGCGACACCATACAATTTGCGTAATACTTCCGTATGAAAACCTACAAACCTACAACCGACAGCCGCCGTTCGATGACCACCCTTCCGTACAAGGAGCTGTTGTCTGGCGATGAGCCGTACAAGCCGCTTCTCGGGACGAAGAAGCGCAGTGGCGGTCGCAATTCGTTTGGACGCATCACCATGCGTCACCACGGTGGGGGACACAAGCGTCGCCTACGTGATGTTGATTTCTCCTACAACAAGAAGAATATCCCAGCGACAATCGAGACGGTCGAGTACGATCCATTCCGCAGCGCCTTTATCGGCCTTGCTCTGTATCGTGATGGTGAGCGCCGCTATGTCGTCATACCGAAGGAAGTGAAAGTCGGCAGCACTTTCATCGTTGCTGAAGATGCACCACTGACGCCTGGG
>JAKAIP010000143.1 GCA_021825025.1 bacterium | reverse complement strand
TCGTAGTCCCCATTGACCTTGGTGACGAGGTTCTCCTGCGAGAATTTGAAATGGCATAGAGCGCATGCATGGGTCACGGTGTTTCTCCTGTCCAGTTAACTCTGAAGGAAGTGTAGCACAATGACACAACCGCCTTGCGGCGGTTGTGTCGAGATATTAACGCTTACTCCACTGCTTGGACTTGCGAGCTTTCACGAGTCCTGGCTTCTTTCGTTCTTTCGCACGTGGGTCGCGCGTCATGAGGCCAGCTGCTTTGAGGACGGTGCGCGTCTTTGGTTCAGCCGAGGTGAGGGCGCGGCTAATCGCGTGACGAAGCGCATCAGCTTGCGCAGCTACGCCACCGCCTTCAACATGGGCAACGACGGCATAGTTCTCGGCGCTCTCAGCTATTGTGAGTGCTTCTTCAGCAACTTTCGCGCGCAAATCAGTTTTGAAATATTCTTTCACGCTCTTTCCGTTCACAAGGATGCTCGATTTTGGAGCTGCCGACATACGGACTGAGGCGATAGCAGTCTTGCGGCGTCCGACGGCGGTGATGTACGTAGTTGATGCCATAACGTTATGCGTGAACGATAAGATTTTTCATACGAGGAGCACGGAGACGGTTGCGCGGGATCATACCGTCAATTGTCTTCGTGAGCACGTCAGCGATACCCTTCTTCTCGATCATCACATCCATGCGTACTTCGCGCAGACCATCTGGGTAGCCAGTGTAGTGTGTGTAGACCTTGCCCTTGGTGCGGCGAATTGGGAGATGCATCTTGCTCGCATTCTCGATGACCACGGTAACCGGGAGGGCCATATTTTTCGTGAAGTGTACCGAACGCTTGCCGAGGAGGGCGTGTGCTGCCTCGCTTGCCACGCGACCAATCGTGCGGTCAGTCGCATCGATGGTGTAGGTTGTCGGTTCCGGGGTGATAATACGTGTGTGCATATGTGACTATATGAATACTAGACAAAAGCGATATACGCAAGTTTGCGAGCATCGTTACTCCCGCGCAGGGTGCGCTTTACGATGCGGGTGTACCCGCCAGCACGTTCCGCATAGCGAGGCCCAATTGATTCGAAGAGTTTTTTCACTGCTTCGTCGTCACCGAGGCGAGACTTGGTGAGCCGGCGGCTCGCGAGGGTATCTTTCTTCGCGTACGTGACAAGACGTTCGACGAATGGTCGAAGTGACTTTGCCTTTGCCTCAGTTGTCGAGATGCGCTCTTCGAGGACGAGTGAGCGCGCGAGCGACTTCATGAGCGCCTGGCGTGGGCCGGCTTTTCGGGCGAATGTTCGTGCTTTTTTAGTATATGCCATATGAGTACTGTACCAGAGGAATCAATTATTCGCTCTTTAGGGTGAGACCGAAGCCTGCAAGTGCCTCGGCAATCTCTTCGACTGCCTTGTCGCCAATGCCATCGAGTTCCTTAAGAGCCGTCGCTGTTTTTCGTGCGAGACCTGCGGCGCTCTTAATCCCCGCATCCTCAAGGGCGCTGGTAATACGCGTTGAGAGTCCGAGATCAGCGATCTTTATCTTCGTAGCGTCAGTCGTCTCCTCAGCTGCCTTCTCGTTTGAGGAGGAGAGGGATGCGACAGATTCGCTCTCTTGGAAACCGACAACCGACTTGAGCTGGTGAATCATCGTCTCAATAGACTGTTCAAGTGCTTCGCGCGGAGCGATCGTGCCATTGGTTTCAATAAGGATGCGGAGTCGGTTGAAGTCAGTACGATCACCAACGCGCATATTCTCTACCTCGTAGTTCACGCGACGAATCGGGGTGAATGTTGCGTCGAGGGCGATGACACCAATATCGACTTTGTCCTTCGTGAGTACTTCGCGTGAGACATAACCAAGACCGCGCTCGATGGTTGCTTCGAGCTCAAGCGTTGCTTTCCCGGAGAGGTCAGCAATGTGTTGGTCAGGGTTTTTAATCTCAACCTGGCTTGGCAGATTGAAATTCTTTGCCGTCACTTCTCCCGATCCCTTGAAGGAGAGAGAGATTGTCTGCGGCTCGTTGCCATGGAGCACGAAGTGGATGCGCTTCAAATTCAAAAGAATCTCCATGACCGTTTCGCGCGATCCTTCGATCGTTGCGAATTCGTGCGGAACGCCTTCGATCTTGACCTGGGTGACCGTTGCGCCAGGAAGTGATGAGAGAATAATGCGGCGGAGTGAGTTGCCAAGAGTGTGGCCGTAACCAGGATAGAGCGAATCTATCTCGTACACGCCTTGCGTGCCTTCTTCAGACACGATGCGAGGCTTACTTGGAAGTGTGATGTGGTATTCCATAACGCAATCGTAATTACCAATTAAATAAATTATCTCGTGTAGAACGAGAGCACCATAACGAGGTCGCCCGCTGGGTCAGCGGAAGCAACAGTTGGGCGCTCTACAACGCTACCCTCCATCGTCTTTGGATTCCACGAGAGCCAGGAAGGGAGTTTCCGCTCCATAAAACGCTCGTTAAATCCGACGAGGGATCCGTGCTCCTTCGAACCTTCGCGCACACTGATCTTTTCGCCCACAGAAATAGCCTGTGACGGCACGCGGCTCTTCTTCGTGCCAACCATCACATGACCATGCGAGACCATCTGACGAGCGGCGCGACGGGTCGACGCGAGTCCAAGGCGCCAGACAATGTTGTCGAGGCGAAGTTCAAGGAGTTCGTGGAGGCGATCAGCTGGCTTGGCGCTGTGCGCGGCAAGCGCTTTGCGCACGTAGTTACTAAACTGACGTTCAGGGAGACCGTAGGTAACACGCACTTTCTGCTTCTCGAGCATCTGCTTTCCGTATTCGCTCTGACGACCGCGACCGCGGCGCTTGTTCTTGGCAGAGCGCTCGGCAGAAATCGCAAACTTTTGTGTTTGCGCCTTTTCGAAGACGGTTGCGCCGAGGCGTTTTGCTATTTTGTATCGTGGGCCAGTTTTCATGGAATAAAAGAATTAGATGCGACGAGGTTTTGGTGGGCGTGGGCCGTTGTGCGGGACTGGGGTCGCGTCCTTGATAGAGCGAATCTGGATGCCTTTCCCTGAGAACGCGCGGAGCACTGACTCACGACCAGCACCGACACCGCGAATCACGACAGAGGCTTCCTTGAGGCCGATCATAGTACCCTTCTCGCCGAGGAATTCGCCGACTTTCGCAGCTGCATAGGGTGTGGACTTGCGTGCACCGGAAAAACCGAGAGCACCCGCTGAGGATGAGACCACAGCATTCCCTTTCTCATCGGTAATGAGTGCCTTGGTGTTGTTGAAGGTTGCCTCGATGTGCAGGATGCCCTTCTCGAGGTGGCGCTTGGTAGCCTTCCCAAGGGCACGCTCCTTCCGGCCCTGATCCATGCCTCGTCCGCTCTTCTTGATGATACGTTTTTTTCCCATGATAAATGATAAGTGATTAGGTC
>JAKAIP010000142.1 GCA_021825025.1 bacterium | reverse complement strand
AGGCGCAGCACCACTTTTTCCTTCAAGCCTTTAAGATCGCGCTTGTAGTTGCCGTCATCGCAACACCGCTACAGATAGTTCTCGGCGATCTTTCTGGGCAGACGGTGGCAACGTATCAGCCAGAGAAGCTTGCTGCACTTGAGATGCATTGGAATACGAATGCGCCAGGAACGAGTGCGCCGTGGTCGCTCGTTGCATGGCCAAACGCAACCAACACAGGTGATTCGTTCGATATCGCGATTCCCGGTGCGCTCTCGCTCCTCACAACCCACTCTCTTACCGGCACGGTACCCGGGCTCAATTCTTTTGCAAAAGAGGACGTCCCTACGCGTACTGATGATATTCTCACGTTCTATTCATTTCGGCTTATGGTGGCTATCGGCATCGCGATGTTTCTCATGATGGTCGTCGGTATCTGGTACTGGAGAAAGGGGTACCTCCACCATCAGAAAACCCATGAACATAAGTTATTTTGGTGGCTTTGGGTCCTGGCGACTCCGCTTGGCTTTGTGGCAACTGAGGCGGGGTGGATGGTGCGCGAGATTGGTCGTCAGCCGTGGGTGGTGTACCACCTGATGCGTACGAGTGAAGGGCTTTCCTCGCACCTCTCTGCGGGGTCGGTGGCTACTACGACCACACTTTTCGCGCTGCTCTACGCGCTCTTTATTGGTCTCTTTATCTACTTCACCGCCCGCATTCTTCGCAAGGGACCTGACTTTACGAGCCCTATCGTGACGTACACTCCCCACTCGCTATGAGCGCTGCCCTTCTCTCTCAAATCTGGTTTGGCATTATCGTCCTTGAAGTCGGTCTCTACCTCGTTCTTGACGGCGCTGATCTGGGGATCGGCATACTCTCGCTCTTCCGTCGTCGTGAGCATGCGCGGGCGCTTATGATGCGCGTTATTGGCCCCATATGGGACGCGAATGAGACATGGCTTGTGATTGCTGGCGGGACACTCTTTGGCGCATTCCCGCTTGCGTACGGCATTATCTTGAATGCGCTCTACATCCCAGTAATGCTCCTGGTTTTTGGCATGATCCTACGGGCCGTCTCGTTTGAGTTTCATGAGTACAGTCAGCACCATGCATTTTGGAGTTTTTTGTTTGGGGTGGGGAGTCTTGTTGCAGTGCTTGGGCAGGGGTTTCTGGCGGGAGGCATACTTTCGGGTATCCACGTCGTGCACGGCTCGTTTGCCGGCGGGCTGTTCGATTGGTTAACTCCTTTTACGCTCGGTATCACCGCGGTTATTAGTGGAGGGTATGTCATTATCGGTCATGCATATCTCGTGCATAAGCATGTCCTCTCACGCCCGCATGAACGAGCGCTCTACCCCGTGGCTCTCTCCTCTCTTGCTCTCGGATTTATTGCTGTGACAGCGCTCACAATGCCGTACATCATTCCGCCTTCCATCACGCTATATGAAGCTGCCTCTTCCCCACTCACGCTTCGTTTTATGCTCTACGGCATTGGCCCGCTCATCCCTATCGTGCTCGGGTATAACCTCTATCTGCATCGTGTCTTTCGAGATGAACGTCCGTCACTCCGTGACGAGCAGTACGGCTAGATATTGTTGTGCGGGATAGGAGAATCGAACTCCTGCCATCAGTTTGGAAAACTGATGTTCTACCATTAAACTAATCCCGCCTAGTGCGAGAATACCATTTTTGCGCTAGCCTTTGAATATGCTGCGTTTCCCACAGTATCTCGGTATCGCCGCCGCACTCGTTATCGGCGGAATTACTATCATACTCTCGAACGAGATTGGTGTCTCCCCTATGGCTATTTCGGCAACTGCGCCGACGACTCCTGCAGCAATCACTGTCGCAACGACGTCGCAAGGAACGAACGAAAAAGAAGTGTCTACTCAGAAGCAATCTGCGGCAGGTTCTTCGAATGCCAGCTCTTCAGCTATGAAGGTGGTGCCAGCAGTGACGCCACGATCAAAAACGACAGCGATAGTGGTCCCTACACCCGCTGTTGCGAACATTCCGCGAGCAGAGAATGTGTCTCTCGACTCGACAGCAGCTCTTCTTCGAGGGGCGCTTGTGAATATTCTCTGTTATGCTCCTGCCGGAAGCGGCCTGCACTCCATTTCTGGCAGTGGTGTTTTTATCGATCCGAAGGGCATTATTCTCACGAATGCGCACGTTGCGCAGTATTTCCTTCTCCGTGACCGCGGTGTTCTCTGTACGATTCGCACAGGGAGTCCAGCAACAGATGCGTATCGTGCGGCCCTCATTTACATCTCTCCGACATGGATTCATACGAACGCGAATGTGCTGACCCAGGCTTTGCCGAGTGGGACGGGAGAAAATGATTTTGCTCTTCTTGCCGTTACTGAAAGCGAGACAGCACAGGCTCTGCCAGATTCTTTCCCGTTCATTCCTCTTGCACATCGGGAACCAACAGTCTTTGCGCCAGTGGTGATTGCTTCGTTTGGTGCGCAATTTCTTCAAACGAGCCAAATACAAACGTCGTTATACCCAACCATTGTCTTCGGTTCTATAAAGGAAGTGTTTACTTTTGCGACGACGACCACTGACGTACTCGATCTTGGCGGGTCAGCGGCAGCTCAGGAGGGCTCCTCGGGAGGCGGCGTCGCTGATACGAGCGGTATGTTGGTAGGTACTATTACAACCAGTACGGTGCAGGGACCGACAGAGAGCCGGTCATTAAGCGCGATTACCGCTGCCTACATACGTGCGGCATATTCCCGTGAGATGGGAGGGAGTTCACTCGATACGATGTTGGAGGAGTCGACGACAACCTCAGTGAGCGAGTTTGCGGCAAAAATACCCGTCTTGGAATCAATTCTTACCGCTACTCTGCCCTAGGTATTTCAATAAGGAGTACGTCAGCTTTCGAGGGTGAGGTAAGTGCTACGGTAGCTGTGTTGTATACCCCAAGAGCATCGCGGGATAGGAGTTGGTGTCCCGCTGTGTCGACTGATCCTTCAAGTATGAATACATAGAGGCCATGGTGAGGCGTATGAAGCTGGTATTCGCGAGGATGGCTCGAGTCTAGGAGTGTCCGTGCGATATATGCGTCTTGATGTATAGAGAGCGGGTCTGGCCCTCCTACGGGGCCGACAAGAGGTACAATGCCGTCTTCTCTCTTGATTTCGGCAAACGAATGTTGAGTATAGCCGGGGGTAATGCCCTTCTCTTTTGTTTCTATCCAAATCTGGAAGAGCGAGAGAGGTTCGTCCTGTGAGGCATTGTATTCAGTATGAATGATACCGCTGCCTGCGGACATAACCTGTACATCCCCCGCACGTACGGTACCGATATTCCCGAGATTATCTTGATGGGTAAGGACGCCACGAGTCACGATGGTGATAATTTCCATATCGCGGTGACCATGGAGGGGGAATCCAGAGGCAGGGGC
>JAKAIP010000141.1 GCA_021825025.1 bacterium | reverse complement strand
GTCGACGTTTCGGTCGACGTTTCGGTCGACGTTTCGGTCGACGTTTCGGTCGACGTTTCGGTCGACGTTTCGGTCGACGTTTCGGTCGACGTTTCGGTCGACGTTTCGGTCGACGTTTCCGATGTCGAAAATCGACGGTGTGATCGGAGGTGGGGTTGCGTATATGTGGGATTATACGATGTAGTAGCTGAGGAAGGTGAGGACGACGATGACGATGACGGCGATCAGTAGAGTTGTCGACCGAAGCATAACGATGACGCTGAGCAGACTAATAAAGATGGCGCCGGCGATGATGAGGAAAAAGCTGTCGATGGCGGCGTTCTCGTTGCGCATGCGGTTTTCGGTTTGCTGGTGGAAATCGCGGAGGTCGTCGACGGCGATTTGGCCGACCCTGTTGACGTCGGTGGCGACGGTGGAGGCGGCGTTGTTAGCGAAGCCTGTGAAGTTGCCGACGATGGACGTGCCTTCGGCGCGGATGACGCGGAAGACGCGGGTGATGTCGTCTTTGATGAGGGCGATACCGTTGTCGATCTTGTTGATGGTCGCGTAGAGCTCGCGACTGCTGTCGTCGATGAGTCGGCTTGGGCCGGGATGCATTTCGTTGACGAGTTTGGTGTATTCGTTGCATAGGCCGGTGATGCCGACGTGGATGAGGTTGTATGCGTCCTTGATAGGCTGCTCGAGTTCGCCGGTGAAGTCGTCGAAGCCTTCTTGGTTGTACTTAAAGATAAGGCTGGCAACAGTTTCGACGCCATTGATGGCGGTGGCGAGAGCACCATTGAATGGTTGAACGAATAGTTTGGCGAACTTGTTGGCGTCGAAGAGCTTTTCGATTTGTGAAATCAGACTGATGAGGTCTTGAATGATGTCTTTGACGGCGGTGATGACGACTCCGAATAGTCTCGTGACCTCTTCGACGGGTGTTTCGAGGTCGTGGATAATACCTTCTATGGGAGCGATTGCCCAGCTGAAGATGCCCATTTTCCGATATGGCAGCATGCGTCGTCATCGGTGCCCTACACGCTGATGAAGGGCCGTGCACGGCTAAAATGACAACGTTGTTTCAGAACTGTGGCGTGTTGGCGCACATTGCGGGCTATCATTGCTCGTCGCTGAGCAGATCGCTTCGGATGAGAAGAGTGAATAGGGCGTGCTGTGAGGTGGTTGACGACTATGTTCCGCGGGTCTGGTTGTCCGTGTTGGACGAACGTATTCTTGCCAAAGCTTTCTCTTCACGGACGCTCAATGTGTACATAATCGAGCAGTCTCTTAAGGTTAGAGGATGGCTGCAGAGGCAGAATATTTTGGGTGTTGGTGGGCCGCTGCGTGAATTTCCGTTTGTGCGCGTAATACCAGACGTGTATGGACAGCTTCCGCGAGTGTTCGAATGGATCGAGAAGTATGGTATCGTGAACATGCTGGATGGAGGAGGATTTCTTCTCAATATGGTAAGGAGGCAACCGAACGGGGTCAGGCGACTGCTGGAGGTCGATGGCATTGACGTCAACATCGCCGGTAATGTGGATGACGATTTCGTCGTTAAGATTATCGATATCGCACGCACAAGGATTGGACCGTCGGCCATTGATATCGCAGTCGGCGACATCAGGATCGCCATACGAAAAGGCTACAAGAACATCAATAGTGCATTCAAAGCAGCATGTGGCTGCGGTATGTTCGACGCGATTCCAGCACTTGTCGACGCTGGTGCTGACGTTAACGCGCGGATTGTGTACGACGATGTTATGATGTCGGCCCTCGCGGTCGTTATCAAGGAAGCAATTGTAGATAGCAATTGCAGTCTGAGGGATCCACGAGTCAGAGCGCTCAACGCCGTACAGTCCATGCTAAGCAAAGGAGCGAACGCCAACGACCCCGACATCTCACTGGATGACATCGCAAGATCGCAGATGCAAAATCTCATGCGTCCGTTGTTGACACACGGTGCTAACCCGAATAAGACCGGCGCAGCTGGCAGAACAGCATTGTTCTATGCGAGTGTTGACGTTCTTCGTTTGCTTCTGGCAACACCCGGTATCGCCATCGATCACGTAGATGATACAGGCAATACCGCATTGATGTATAATGTCTACGATTATGAGAAAGCAAGACTACTGGTTGAAGCTGGTGCGAACATCAACGTGCAAAACGTAGACGGTAAGACTGCGTTGATGATCGCGCTTGAGGCACAGTTGAGGCGGTCGGATGTCATCAGAATGCTTCTCGACAGGAATGCGGATATCGATCTGTGCGATATCCACGGTCGCACCACGCTGATGTATGCGGCGTCGTTCTCAGAGGAGTTTGTGTCGGCGATCCTGATTCGTTCTAATTGGCGCGCAACGTCCAAAGTGGGCAGAGGTGTGCTGTACTACGTCAAGTCTCCGAAGGCGCTTGAGGTCATCGCCGGCTTTGTGGGTGCGGAGATGGCGACGTTGATCAATCAACGAGACAAGAACGGGAGCACGCCGTTGTCGTACGTCGTGAGCAACGCGTTCTTCAACAAGCATCTCGATCCAAGACAGGAGCCAGCAAGAGCGCTTGCGGGTGTTATCAGAGGGTTGCTTTTGCTGGGTGCAGATGCTGGGATTCCGGACAGGACTGGCTTTTCGGTTTTGCGCTTGCAAACGGGTGGGTCGGAATATAAGGAGTTCATCAAGGGTGCCATCGACGAAACGATCGCTGCGATCAAGGCGAAGACTGCTTAATGCGTATAAAATATACGAAAATGAGTGATCCGTTTCGTGTGTACGGAATTGTCGCGAGGATGGTCATAGATGGGAGCCGCACGTTGGAAGATCTTATGCGCTTCAAGGGAACAAACAGTGTTTACGCGGAGGTTGTGGATGAATACGTTCCGCAAGCATGGGTGAATGTTCTCACGATGCAGAATCTGCAGAAGGCGCTCGGCGCGAAGAAATACGTCCGGTATGTTGGAGTGATGCCGAAAAATTTCAGCCCAGGTGGACCTGATGTGTATGTCATCGAGAGCATCTTCATGGCTAGACGGTGGCTGAATGGATTGACGTACCGGATGCGCAGGGAGTTATTCGGGAGCCGTCGTTTGCCCATTGATGATTATGATTTCAATGAAGGCATTGCTATGCTGTCGGTTGATCATCCTACGGTGATCGATCTGGCGCTGGAGTATGATATTGGTGAGCCGTATGGCGACTTTTTGGATTCTCTGGCCGCGCGTAATCCTCGGATGATCGGGAGAGTGCTTGGGTCGGATAAGGTCGATCTTGGTAAGTTGGGCGCGCGCGACTTCTTGTTGAGACTCATTAAGGACACTGTGGGAACAATTCGGGGGCCCTGGGTGTCGGTATCGTCGCTGATCGCGATTATTAAGCTTGCAGTCGTTAGAGGCTACAATAACGTCAACGCCGCTCTCTTAG
>JAKAIP010000140.1 GCA_021825025.1 bacterium | reverse complement strand
GGTGAAGTGGGATATCAGAAAACGCGAACTTGAGTTTTCCCCAGCGAGTCAGTCCGTTGTACTTCTCTACCATACTCTGGTGAGTTTTGAGCCACCCGTCCGTCACCTTGAGCGACTCTTTGGTCTCATCCAGTCTTGTTTGGGCTGTTTCTAGATCGTGCTTGGCAGCTTCGAGATCGTACTTGCACTTATCAAGACGATCTTGAATCCTATGTGCGATAGCCGCCATCAGACGAGAGCGCGTCATCTCGTTCTCAAGACTGGAGCTCAGGTCTTCTAGCGCCTCCAGTTCACTCTCGAACGTATCCTTGTCGTTGCCTACTTTCGGGGCGACAACACGCTGGCTAGCCGCGTAGGCGAGGTAGGCATTGAAAGCCTGCGGTGAGATGGTATGCATGAGTCGTGTAATCTCATCCTCCAACCTCATGCGAAGGTCATCCAATCGCTTATCAGGATTTGCCATCGCTACTTCCCTTTTCGCGTGCAGCCCAAACTTGATCAAACAGCGGTTGGTGTTCTTCCTTGAGAGCACGACGTTCACCTTGCATCAACCGCGTCCAATCGAGGGAGTCAAGAAGATCCACCTGTACCTTTTCCTCTAGCTGCTTGATTCGGAAATCCCTGTAGGCCAACTCGTGAGCGATATCAGACTTACGATGTAGCTGCTCGCGTGTCATTGCAGCTATATGTGCCATGAGCAACTCTCTATACTTAGGCCCCATCAAGAGTTCATCTCGATCAGCGTACAGTGGAGTGTAACCCGTCTGGGTATAAGAAGTGGACACATGACTGCATACAGAACGCCCAACATCTCGACAAGCTTCGCAGACTAGCATGGACAGTCTCCTAATGCAAACCTAACCAACGAGTAATCAACACGAATGGCCACACCTTGTCATACAGGTAGTGCTCAAAGGGAAATCCTACCAACGTTGATACAACGGTTGCTACCCAAAAACCTGGCTGCTTGATACTTGTAGTGCATCGGTGAAAACACTTGTGGACAAACCCTCGATCATCACGGTGAAAGTGCGGGACCGGCGGCTTACGCGAAGTGCGGTCAATGAGTCCCCATGCTGCTCTATTGATGGATGCCGCGAAAGAACCGAGCGTTACCCAGGCAATCACAGACACAATCACCAAAGCAATCAGAAC
The DNA here is from genome assembly GCA_021825025.1 of bacterium. The sequence goes on along the minus strand of JAKAIP010000140.1, from coordinate 2,246 downwards.
TAACGCGAGTCCCCAAAACACGTAAGGGTTGATATGAATGGTGATCACTGCACCGTCTCCTGTTTGACTTTTAGCACATCAGGCATCACATGGGATAATACATCCCTCATGTGATCTACGTTGACGAATATGGTTGTATTCTTGTCCGCTCGCAGCGCCGGTATCTTGTCACCATCTACACAACCTTTGAATACGACGGTGGTGTTCAAAGATTCCTTGATCTGTTTCTGGCGTGTCGCTCTGCAAATAAGTCGGGCGTTGTCTAGAGCAGGTAGGTTGAAGAGATACCAGTGCATGTTCAGATCATAGTGAATGTTGCCAGAATACGAGAAATAGCAGCCGCGTTGTTGGTCTCGTTGTAGATGATATTGAGGGTCCTCTGCCGCTCGCTGTCATCCGGAAAGCTTAAGTCAAACGCATTGACGAATGCCTGCCCTAGACGTTGACCGTGATATCCTCCAGCCTCGTATCGTTTGAGGAATGTGTACCACCGTCTGCCGTCGAGCGTGTCAGGTGTTGTGGCAGAGGACTCGGAGTTTGTCGGGTTCATGGGTGTAGTTACCGTAGGGTCGAAACAGCCGCGATAGAGCTACTCTTTTACCGGTGACATCATCCTTTCTGATGGTCTGTAGGTTGGGCTTCATCTCGCGTACCATGCTTCGAGTAAAGCCCTTCCTCTTTTCAAGACCACGCAGGAACCGTTGAAAGCGAGCGTTGGCCTCAAGGCGCTGCGCGTTATGCAGCTTACGAAGGCGTGCTCGGGCCTTTGGCCGGTAACGCATCTTCATCTAGACCCCCAACGTCGTTTCTTCGAACGTGACGTACGCCACACCGGATTCGGGCAGCTCCGAGAAAACCACATCGCAGTAGCCCAAGTCCTCTTCTATGTCGTCATGTGGCACGATTTGGTGCGTAACTTTGAAGGAATCACACACGACCTTGATGATATGCTCGGCGTGCTGATTCAGCATCTGGATCTGTTCTTCGGTCAGATCAACCTTGAGCCCTGGTTTTTGACAGGTACGCCTACCTGGCATGAGAAGAGAAGTCAGACGACTCGATAGCAACTCCATACCTTGCGTGTTCGTTTCGTCCTTGAAATGGTCGTCGATGATGCGACGTACCTCGGCCTTGTCCGTGACACCTTCCAGACCGACCAGATGCACGTTCACATGACGATCCATCGCATCGGACAACTGACTGTTCCCGTAATGCGGATACTGATTGTACCAGTGAACGCCGGGGTTGCAGCCGTCCGAAAAGATGAATCCATCATGCTCCGGCTTTTCATCCTTCACCCACCCGGTCGTGACCTTGTGGTGAGCGATACACGTCAGCAGCCGCACCTGGAAGGACTTGAGCTTGAATTGCTCGTTCCAGGGTACGTAGAGTTCGGTACCTTCACCCAGCCCGGCAACGATTTCCTTGCCGCCGATGTTGGTGACGAGCTTGTTGGCGTAAAACGGGTACACCTTACCGATTTCGAATCTCATAGTTGTTCTCCTGCTTGTGATTGATTTGGTCAGTCCGTGCGGGTTTAATCGACATCCAGGGCGTCTCGTTCCCGGGGAGCCAGCTTCTCCGTGACTTCATAGCCCGCACTCATCAGCAGTTCCTTGGCCGCCTGGATGCGAGAAATGCGACTCCGCTTTTCGGTCGCGGTCTTGCGAATCTTCCCCAGTATTTCTTCACGCTGCGTCTTGGCGTAGAGCGCGAACTCGGAGTGGAAGTTCCGCATGTGCAAGCGAATGAACTTGCCGATCCCACGCTCTGCTGCTTTCATGCCTGGGCTGTTACCTTCACCGACTAGAAACTGAAATAGATCCAGTTCACGATCCGCGAAAAGCTTGGGTTGCCTGTCTCTTTGGCCGATGTACGACATATACACTAGGCTGATCCAGGCATGGATCATCGCCGTGTTTGCGAACTTTGTCATGAACGTGTGCCGCAATCCATCCAGCATCTGCTTGGCATGCAAATTCTGATCGGCCCGGCGCGGAACATCCTTCCAGAAGGTCGCAGGGTGCCACGGAAGGAAGCCACGTGTCGGCTCTAGTGCTTCATCGTAGAGCTTCCGGTCGGTCTTGGTCATGCTCTTGTAGCGAAGATCGCTACGGTCAATGTAGAGCAATTGGAACATGTGCTGGCGGATCAGATCCTCCGTCATGACGATGGTCACATCGAAGGACTGCACGGGAGGGGCGTTCTTGTTCATGGTTGTTCTCCTGAATAAAGTGTAGGGTTAG
>JAKAIP010000139.1 GCA_021825025.1 bacterium | reverse complement strand
TTTCCCATTAATGTTCGACTGAATCTCAGTGTAGAGATTTTTGGGGACCTTCTTCAAGAAGATCTTGAAGTGTTCGTCGGTCATCTGACAACAGAAAAATACCGTATTGCTCTTGTCTTCAAGGATCTCTTTCATCACATTGTGACCCTTTGGATAGTGACTAGAACACAAGATTTTGAGCCAAAACGTTTTGTAACTCTTCGGAAGATGCATCAAGATCTTTTGCATATTGACCGGATTAATTGTACATTTGCACACATCCGTACGTTTCTTCGTGCATTTGCAATCAAACTTGCGCAAACACTTCTTGATATCCTTCGGATCCAACTTTGAAAAACGCTTAAACGACGTATACACACACGGACAACTGCAGTTCATGATAAACCTCATCCACATCCGCATACATCCATGGTTGATGATAGCATATATCAACCAGTCGGCATCAACCGGCTTAGAATCACGCAACTGATGCACATAGTAGTGAATTTCAAATTTGACAAGATCGTGGGTCCAATTCATGTTGTCAAAAATCTGAGCCAACACGTCGATGTCACGTGTCTTGACCGCATACTTGATAAGCCGTTCACGAAAATCCTTCTTTTTCTTCGCTTTTTCGACAAAAGTACCGTCTGCAATGACCTCCTTGCACCAACTCTCCACACCTCCCATCCTTATTTTTGGGATTCTTGTTCTGACTGATTTTGTTACTTTGGCTCTTGGGTCATCATTTTTATTATCATGCCGTTTAATCGATGTAACGCGAGACGAATGTTCATGTTTCCGTCTCGGTGACGGTGACGTCGTCTGAGCCAGAGCCCGAGCCCGAGTAGTCATCACTGGGGCACAACCGTTCATAGATGTCGTACGACATGTCTTTTGAGGCGTAATCCTTGGCCTGTTTGCCATGGGCATCACGGATGTTCAAGCCGATTCCTGCATCAACCAACGCCGTGAACAGCGCGATGTCGTTCTTCTTAACGGCAGCGTGCAACATGGTGGTCGTGGACATAAAGACCGAGTCTTTGAACAACTGCTTCAAGATGACCTTTGAGATCTTCCGGTTCGGTTTGATACCGAAATCGGTGTAGAGGTACGCCTTGGCCTGAGACGACAGCTTCTTGAGCCGTGTGACACCTTCAACCGAGAAGTTTTCGTCGAAGTGGACTGGCCCTCTGCTTAGCGGTTCGACGCACTCGTCGCAGAACTTCGCGGCCGCAAGGTAATCATGCGGAATGATCACGTGCTCTTCCGGAATCGGGTATTTGGTTGTCTTGAGCACGTCGTAATGACCACCCTCGTTGAGCTGAATCCTCACATAAGTCTTGTGACCAACCTTGGACCAAAACATGGCTGCCTGCTCTTCGTTCATCTTGGTGATGTAGCCGCAGTTTTGCTTGTCCTTGACAATCTCATCGAGAGCAGCGGAGTTTTTGGCAAAGTACACCTTGAGATAGAAGTTTTCAAAGGTATCGGGGAGATCTCCTAACCACCTGGTGAACCCGTAATGAATGCACTTTGAACAAATGACTTTCGGTTTTTTCTCGCAGTTCTTCTTGCAAAACAACTTCCCGGGACCATTCGGATTTGCGGCAACGATCTTCTCCAGACACATAGTAGCAAAATTCCTGTCCAGGTAGGAGTATTGATTGACGAGAACCATATAACGGCACAAGACTTGCTTCAGTTTACTGTCAACAATAGCGGAGATCAAAGTGGATGCCTCAACAGCCTTGTCGTCATTGATCAGATCGTCAACAACGCCCTGCAAATCAGACATAAACTGGTTTCTCTTGTTCTGGAGAAGTTTCCTGTTACTCAACTTGACTTCATCCTCCAGGTTCACGTTCTCAAAGATGGCCGCTAGCGCCTTGTGATCACCTGTTTTCAGGGCGTACTGGACCAACGGTAGTGCATGATTTTCCAGCACTTTTGGGTCCTTGTGGTCTCCGGCGGAGATCATCTCTGCGCACTTGGCGTCCTTGCTTGCTTTGCCACCCATTTTTCCGGTGTGAGTAACACATTTTGAACTTTGGGGTGCTGTGTCATCATTTTTTTCGGTAAGTTACGCCTAAAACAGGGGTTTTGGGCGTATTATTGCATAATACGATATTACTTGATTTCTTAACACATAGGCAGTTCAGCCGGCTGCTCAGCCTGCTGTTGGGCTAGTTTCTGCCTTGCTAGCTTCTTACGGGCTTCATAATCACGTGACGCCTGAGCCATACACAATTTGCATTTGGAACTGTATCCGGACGGCTGATACTTATCCTTGGCAAATTGATCAAATGGCTTGGTCTCTTTGCACTTGTGACACTTCTTATCCTGCGGAACCACTACTGCTTTATAGATTAGGTTTTCAAACCTAAATACCATCTTCCCTTCCTCCTTGCTGATGATTTCCATATCAGCTATCTATACATAACATTTTATAAAATGCACCTCTACCTCGCAACCAAAGATAGGGTTGCTTACGGATGTTCGACAATCCATTCCGGTGGTTCCGAACAGGAGCATATGCCAACGACATTCCGGCACACTTGGTGGCTCCAAACTAGGAGTGTGCCAACAGTCCATATCCCGGCGGCTCCAAAGAAGGTGCGCATGCCAACGGATGTCCTGCTACCCTGGTGGCTCCAAACTAGGAGTATGCCAACAATAGCCTATTATTATTCGACTTTAAACATCCGTTGGCATAGAGCGCATCTAGGGTAGTCTTTTCTCTTCTTCTTTTTTCTTTCTGGATTGCCGCCTTTCATTTTACGCCTAAAATCTGGTTCTTAATACAATCTCTCTGGTTTTACGGCAATATGGCTATCTTAACGATTAAGATAGATATTTATTTCTAAGACAGGTATATAACCATATGTTAACTACTACCGACTACGATGAGGTTTTAGATGAGGAGACTATGATTGTACGAACTGTGCCTCGGGTACGCATGTACAAGATCTCTATGTGCGTGGGTATCCACGATATGTATGACGTTCCAGAATCGGTGCTCTTTACGCTCATGAAGAAGCCATCTTTGACCCATACGGTCTGCGTGTACTATACGGAGGATGACTGTCTTACTTTCTGGTTAGACATAGACATCTCTTACCGGACACCTACCCACCCAGAGGGCCACACTCTTAAGGAAGGAGCGTCTATAGACGATCTGTGTATGGATCTGATTAAGGGCGCAGCCGGCTACATGAATGTGTCGGGAACTGAGTGTGTTTGGGCTACAAACCATCGTGATGGTAAGATAAGTATGCACGTCTACTTTCATGGCTGCCGGGCTACTCTTAACACCATGGAGAAGATTGCCTACCACCTAAATGATGACCGGTATCCCTTTATAAACGAAATTGCACGTAAGTATTTTGAGGACGAGAATGGGGCGCCGGCGGCAATCGAGC
>JAKAIP010000138.1:625-3402 GCA_021825025.1 bacterium | reverse complement strand
GCTTCAAGTTCGACACGCTCTCGGATATCGGGTTCTCGATGGCCGATCTTTCCGAAGTCTGGAAAGACAACCTCGAAGCCCACGACGACAAGTGGGACGAAAAAGCCGAACGCGCCAAGATCAAGAAACCGGTCACGCGTCTCGGTGACATCATTGCCCTTGGCGATCATCGGTTGATCTGTGGCGACTCCACCGATCCGAAAGTACTCGCGCGCCTCTTTGGCAATGAGCGTGCCTCGGCCGTCTACTCGGACCCAGTTTATAATTTGCGCGGTGGCGTCGATTACAACAAAGGCGTTGGCGGCAAAGCAAACTACGGCGGAAACGTAAACGACAAACGCTCCTTCGCCGAGTATCGCGAGTTTCTGAAGAAAAGCATGGTTGCCGCTCTCGCAGTCGCGAAACCGGATACCCACGTCTTCTACTGGTCCGATCAGGTGTACATCGGTGTGGTGCAGGACTTGTATCGCGAACTCGGCATCGAGAACAAACGCGTCTGCCTTTGGATTAAGAACGGACAAAACCCGGTGCCTTCGGTGGCGTTTAATAAGTGCTACGAACCCTGCACATATGGTGTTCGTGGCCGCCCGTTCATTAGCTCGAAAATCCAGAACTTGAATGAGGTGCTGAACAAGGAGCTTACAACCGGCAACAACCTCTTGAGCGAGACTCTGGACCATCTCGACTTGTGGGCGGTGAAGCGTATGCCTGGCAAGGAGATGGAACATGCCACAAGTAAGCCGCCCGAGCTTCATGCTAAAGCGATACGGCGCTGTACGAAGCCGGGCGACATCATCTTGGATAGCTTCTGCGGGTCTGGCAGCACCTTGATCTGTGCCGAGCAATTGAAGCGGCGTGTGTATACGGTTGAACTCGAGCCGATCTTCTGCGACCTTACGATTCGTCGTTATGAGAAGCTCACGGGCAAGAAGGCTCGCGTAATCAGTCGCGTATGAAAAAATCCCGCGTACAAGACAGCTTTCTCGCTGAGCTGAGGAAGATTCCGATCGTACAAGTCTGTTGCGAGAAGCTCGATGTCTCACGCAACAGCGTCTATCGCTGGCGCAAAGAGGACGAGGACTTTGCGAAGGCTATGGACGAAGCATTGGCCGAGGGCGAAAAGTTGGTGAACGACATGACGGAAAGCCAGCTCCTCTCACTTATCGGCGAGAAACACTGGCCCGCCATTAGCTTCTGGCTTCGGCATCGTAACGCAAAGTTCCGCGATCGCCTGGAGGTGACGGCGAAGATCGAGAACAAGGACAAGCCGCTCACACCTGAACAGGAGGAGGATATTAAGGTGGCTATGCAGCTCGGACTGCCTCAGAAATCATATGGAAGCTAACCTCATATCGCCCCTGAACGATGATGAACAACGCATCATCAACCGCATGGTGCATGAACGCGAGTTCCGCTTGGTGATGGTGCGGAAGAGCCACTTCTGGTTCTTCCATTACTACTTCGGCAAAGACTATGTGAAGTACCGCACGGCAGAGTTCCAAAAGGATCTGCTTCATCTCACGGAAAGCCCGGACATTCAGTACATCGTCTGCTCGGCTTTTCGCGGTAGCGGCAAAAGCACTGTCATCACGCTCTCGTATGTGATCTGGTCGATACTCGGAGAACAACAAAAGAAGTACCCGATCATCCTCGGGCAAACACAGATAAAGGCTCAAATCCACCTGCAAGCTATCAAGCGCGAGCTTGAGCACAATGACGCGCTCAGGCTTGATCTCGGACCATTCAAAGAAGAGAGCAACCAGTGGGGTGCTCACTCTCTGATACTTCCGTTGTATGAAGCAAAGATCTCAACGGGATCGGTGGAGCAAAGCGTGCGTGGTATGCGGCACTACCAGCACCGTCCCGATCTTATCATCTGTGACGACCTCGAAGATATGGATTCGGTGCGTACGCAGGAGAACCGCGACAAACTCTTCAACTGGCTCACGGGTGACGTGTTGCCTGCGGGTGATGTGCATACGCGCATGGTGTTCATCGGCACACCGCTTCACGAAGACTCGCTCCTCAAGCGGTTGGAGAAACTCTTTGAGTCAGGAAATCCGCGCAACGTCGTGCGGCGGTATCCGATTCTCGACGAGACAGGAACACCACTCTGGCCGGGCAAGTTCGTCACTGCTGAGGATGTCCAAGCAGAAAAAGATAAGTGTCTCAACGAGCTGTCCTGGCAACGCGAATACATGTTGCGGATCGTGCAAAGCGAAACGCAGATCGTGAAGCGCGAAGACATCCACTACTACAAAGAGCTTCCGTCTTACGGTCACCGGAGTGTGATCCTGATGATTGATCCGGCTCGGTCCCAAAGTCTCACTGCCGACTATACGGCCATGGTTGCGGCGCACATCTATGGATCTGGTAAAGATCGGCGTATCTATATCGTCCCGCATCCGGTGAACGCTCGTCTCACGACTGAGAAGTTTATCGAAACAACACGATCGGTTACGCAGTCGGTTAATGCGCACGGGTATTCTTGTCGCGTGTATGTCGAAGACGTCGGCTTCCAAGGTGTTCTTACTGATCTCTTGAAACGTGAAGGGATCTCTGCCAAACCCTACCTTCCTCGCGGGCAAACGAAAGCAGGTCGGCTTGAAGCAGTTGCACCTTGGATTGAACTCGGGAAAGTTCTGTTTCCTGAGACGGGGTGCGAGCAACTGATCCAGCAAGTTCTCGGGTTTGGCGTTGAACGTCACGATGATCTCGTTGACGCCCTCACCATGGCCTGCCTGCAACTCATGGAGGAGACAAAAAATTATCCGTTC
>JAKAIP010000138.1:0-615 GCA_021825025.1 bacterium | reverse complement strand
TTGCAAGTCTCTCGGGTGGTAGCGGTATCCCGAGACCAGGAACGGATGATTGGCTGACGACGATGCGCGGATGGAGAAGCGTGTAGATCCGTCTACGGGCACTGAGGACTAAGTGTTTGGTTGGGGTACTTTGCGAGTAGAGCTTCGAGCGAAGGAAACGAAACGAGGTACTTCGGGCTGAGATTCTTCCATGCTGAGCAGGAGGCGGGATAGTAGTACTTCGAGGAACGATATGAAGACATGTAGTATGCCGCTTCTGAGGGACTGGCTGGCGCTGTGGCGACAGGAGTCGTGACGGCCGGAGTCTCGCTTTGTACGGCAGGCAGAGAGACTGGCAGCGGCGCGGCGATATCGCCCTTCCAAGCAAGATAGTATTTCAGCCAGTCGGTTGAGATTTCTTGCTGGGCGACTGTTATCGGCAATGCGCCGCTGCACACCTGTTTGTGCAGATAGTTTTCAAAGGTATCTTTCACTCGCGCTCCGTATTGAATTGAGTATGACTCTGGATACAGGTTCGCCATGTCGTTACTCCCGCCAAGCTCGAGACTGATGATGTGATCGACTTCGTATCCGCTATGTTCCGACCATGGTATGCCGTACTCGGCGAATACCTGC
>JAKAIP010000137.1 GCA_021825025.1 bacterium | reverse complement strand
GATCAACAGTGGAAGGTAGCGCGTGCGATGTTTACGGAAGATCCGGTGGGGGCGTCGATGCACTGGAAAACAAGCATTTACGATCGTGGCCTCGGCCTTCCGGACGCTCTATGAGTAAGAAAAAGACAGGGAAGCCATACGATGCACAATTTCGGAAGTATGTCCGGCATTTGTGCAGTGAATTGCGGATCAAGTTTTTCGCCGGGGAATACAATCTCGATGTGTGTTGGTGTGAAGATGCTCCACTTGCTCCGGGAGAGGTGGTAGATCCCACGAAAATAGTTCTCGCAACAATTACGCTCAATCCGACGTATCTCGATTGCACCGTGCATGTGCACAAAGCGGTGTGGGAGCTCTGGAAAGAGGATAATCTGCGCGAGGTGGCGCGGGTACTAACACATGAATTTGCGCACATACTGATCGATCCGGTGTACTTCGAGGGTGCGAAGGGTATCAGTAAAGATCGCGATGAGTTGTACAACGAGATTCGAGAGCGCCAAGTACAGCGCGCGGCGAATGTGGTGTTCGATCTCCTTCCGGAGAAATTCTGGAACAATAAAAATGGGTATGCCAGTATCAAGAATAAGCGTCGCAGGAAATAGTTTGTTGATTACATTCAAGTACCATCCGCGCCTCCTTAATGTGATTCGGGAGGTTGATGGCCGCTACTTCAATAAGGATAAAAGACGATGGGAAGTTCCGGTTGAAAACGTGGTCGAGTGTTGGGACGCGCTCAAAGAGCATGGATTTATTGCAGATAGCGAGGTGCTCGCGCTCTATGAAAAGCGGGCAGTGGAATTGCAGAAAATTGCTGATATCAAGCGGGTGAGCGCTCCGTATTTGGGGACCTTGCCACTGTACGATTTTCAAAAGACCGGCGCTGCTTTCCTCCGGGAATTACCTGCCGCCCTTCTTGCTGACGTTCCGGGCCTTGGTAAAACCCTGCAGGTTGCAGCGGCTTTTGAAGATAGTAACGGCCAGATCCTTGTGCTCGTTCCGGCATCCCTCAAATTCAATTGGAAAGACGAGCTGTTTAAGTGGCTCCCGAAAGATCGCTCCCTCGTGATTCATGGCACCAAGCAAGAGCGTGCGGAGCAGTGGAGTTATGCAAACAAGGGTATGCCGCGAGGAAACGGCAGGATCTATCCAAAATGGGTGATTGCCAATTACGAATTGCTTCTGCATGATTTTGCGCAAATCGCACAGCGCGACCATGAATGGAGTGCAATTGTGTGCGACGAAGCGGACCGCATCGCAAATCCATTTGCCAAAACCACAAAAGCGCTCAAAATGATTCGGAGCAGCAAGCGCATTGCGCTCACAGGTACCCCGGTATCGAACACTCCGGAAGACCTTTTTTCAATAATCGACTGGCTCTACCCACGCTTTTTGGGATCTTTTTCGCAGTTTCAAAAGAAATATTGTAAGCTCCATCCGGAGTATCGTCGCGTCATTGGGTATCAGAATTTGGAATTACTCCGGGAGCGGGTAGATCCGATTATGCTTCGCCGCCTCAAGGAAGATGTGCTCAAGGATTTCCCGCCGAAAACAGTGGAGTATGTGAAATTCGATCTCGATAAAGACGAACGGAAACTATATGAGGATGTGAAAAAGATGATTCTCGAGGAGATCCGAAAGGAAGCGGAATTCAATACGAGTACGCTTGGCATTGTGCCAGTGAAGATGTTGCGCCTCAAACAGTGTACCGATCACCCGCTCTTGCTTGGGTCAGGGGCGACCTCAAGCAAGCTGCAGGTGCTTCGCGATATGCTCGAGCCGATTATTAAGAGTGGAGAGAAGGCAATTATCTTTACGCAGTTTGCGCAGATGGCAGAGATTCTTGCGGAAGCGCTCAAACATTTCTCCGAACTGCAATTCCCGATGGTAATTACTGGGGGCGTGGATGCACAGGAGCGAAAGAAAATCGTGGATGTGTTTAATGCAAGTGCCAATCGGCACATCCTCATCTTAACAGAAGCGGGTACGTATGGCTTGAATCTTCAATCCGCAACGTACGTATTCCATTATGATGCGCCATGGAGCGTATCAAAGATTGAGCAGCGGGAAGGCCGTGCGCATCGCGTAGGGCAAGATAAGCCGGTGTCGGTGTATCATCTGGTTGCGAATCGTTCGATCGATGAGTATGTGCTTAAGGTGCTCTCCGGGAAACGGGTAATGTCGAATAAACTGCTTGGGGACGATGTTGAAGAAGTGCCGATGCACATGACGCAGGCCGATATCGAAGAAATTTTGGGAGGTGAATTGTATGAAGAAGAAGATTGATCCACTCGAGAGAAAGGAATGCCACAGGTGCGGATTTGTGGATGCGAAAAAGCATATGTACCATATGCAATACGGATTCGGTGCGTTGTGGTTTTGTCGCAATCGCGCTGCATGCGAGAAACGACAAAAGAAAGTAAAGAAAGCATTGCGGCCGTCGTAAAACGGCCGCAGGCAGTGGATCAATATTCATCGAAGGCGCGTGGTGCAGGGCGGTCACGTGCGCGTATTCCGGGCGGGCGATGTCGCTCGGGCGGCTCTGGTTCGCGTGGGGTACTGTGCTCCCGCGAATGCAGCCATTTGTGATCGTTGCTGCAGTAGCCATTGTGCTGTGGGTCCGCATCGCTTTCGCAAGGCGGGTAACGGCATTTAAGCATGGGCTCCTCCTTCCTCTACTCACTCTATTGTCGCGCTGTTTGGTGATTCTCTCAAGCGCCCTGCGCAGGACCGTCCGGGAGCGAATTCCACATTCTCTCTGCCTCGAGGTCCTCCGGGCTCTTGGCTGCATCTTCGCGGCCCTTAAGCGCTTCTTCCGAGAGGTGTTGGATCTTCTCATATCGGTGAATGATGCTCACGAATTCTGGTTGCATGGTCCATGAATCGCTTTTTCCTGTTTCTTTGTGGCGCGTACACACACCAAGCAACGCGAGATTTTCGAGATAGATGCGGATGGTATCGGTCGGGTACCCGAGTGCGGTTGCAATCGATGCGGTACTTTGTCGATCGCCCTTTGCCATTTCCTGTATCACAATTTTATTGGTGCGAGGGATTGAATCGAGCGCTACTTTGTAGAGCATCTCGATATCTTCCGGAAGCACATGGCCGCCATTTGCAATCATCGCGCCGGATCCAAGAAGAGAGAGTTGTTGCAGAATACGGGTTGGCATTTCCGCAGTCGGAACGAATATCACGTCTTTACGTGGCCCGAGATCACGGATTACACCGCTTCTCGCCATGGTGCAGAAGTTAGAGAGGAATACCAATTCTTCCTGCACATCGGGTGGAAGCTCCGGAAGATCTGTATATTTTGCAAAATCAATTCCCTTAAGGAATGCATACATGGCATCTTGTAGTGCGTGCGTCATGGCTTCTTGTTTTGCACTGTTTTTGAGTGAGCGGCGCGCGACCT
>JAKAIP010000136.1 GCA_021825025.1 bacterium | reverse complement strand
TGTACGGTTCCGCGCATTCCCTGAACGGAGTCAGATGTGTGAGCTGGCAGAACGCTGGATTGTAGAAGTAGACGCTGAAGAGGTCTTTGTGCTTGCGTGTCCTCAAAGCGAGATCGAGTGTCGCGGACGAACCGCCCGCCGCGAAGTAATCCTCGAAGAATAGTCTTAGAGTATGCACATCGCCGCATTGCGCAAAAGCTTCGTATGTTTTCGGCGACATTAGTCGTTCAAGCGCGTCCTGGTGGCGGACTTCGGACCACGTGATCTGCTTCCTGAGGAACGAGGTACGTGCTTTTCCCATTGGGTAGATGCTTCTGACTGTTTTGAGCACTTTTAGCTACGGAGGTAAAATGCGTCATCAAAAGACGTTGCGTGAGTTGTACGATGGTTCTAAGGTGCTCTCGAACAGTGGCAAGTTCAGAGAATCCATTGAGATGCTGCAGTCAGCATTATATTCTTGTTGCCACCCGATCGCGGCAAGAGTGGTCGTCGACGTGGCCCAACCAGCGGACACAAGGGTATCGGAAGACGACATTCGCCTCTCCCTTGCACAAAATTATGCATGCCTGCGATGTTATTACCAAGCATACTACAATCTCATTCCCGCGTGGACGACGTTCGCATCAAAGAGGTACCCGACGGAGGCAGAAGCTAAGATCGCGAAGATGCTATCAAAGTGCGCATGCAAGATAGCAAAGTTCGATGTGGCGGAAAGCGTTATCAACGGTTCCGATAGTCTTACGCCGGAGGAGAAAAGCGAACTTCTCAAGGGAACGGCCGAGGAGAAGACGGCATTCGGCAAGGCAGTCGAAGAAAAGATGAAGCTCATGGACACGACAGGTAGTCCGTTTTCAACCAGCGAGCTTCGTTCGATCCTTATGAGTGGCCAGATGATTGATTGCACATCGTTGTGCCTGCCGGGAAACGCAAGAAGGAAGGCTGACGTCTTGAACACGATTAACGGAACGCTGCGAGACCTAGGAAATCGTTCTCTTCTCGCTGCAGAACTCGGAAATGATTGCTATGGTCTCTTTGCTCGCACGCCCATCAAGCGCAATGAAATCATTCTTCAAGAGGTCCCATACGTCGTCGTGAATGGCGACATGAGTGGACGATGCTATCACTGTTGTAAGCCACTTGGTGCGCGACGGATTCTGTGCAACGCGAGCGAAAGCAGAGGAACAAAGTGTTCGCTGGTGTATTGTTCCGAAGGTTGCCGTAGTATCGCGATGCTTCAGTATCATGCTCCGCTTTGTGGTATCGACATATCAAGGCTTGTTCAGCTCGTCAGCCGCGGACGAAGCTCAACGTCGCGTTTTCCGTTGATGTACTGGAAGATACTTGGGAGAGCGATTATGACGGCCGCTGGCCACGCGACGGCGGATGGTCTCGTGACGTATCCCTCGCGCTACAACGATCTCTCGCTGCTTTATCGTCATTCGGCCACGGCGGATTTCAGTATGCCACCGAATGCGCCATCGATGCATGAAGAACTTTGCGCGATCGTGGAGCAGCGACCCAACATCGGCTACGGAAGAGATGCATATCTCGGCGTGGAGTGGCTGATCGATTGCTGCGAGATGCTTCTTCTGAATACCATGTGCCTTGTCGACAATGAGGAAAGTCGAAATGATCCTCTCAGGCAGAATCAGGCGCTGATGATCGTCGGCTCATTCTTCAACCACAGCGACAGCCCAAATTGCACATGGAGTTGTCAATATGGGCAAGCTAACGGTAAACTCGACAGCAAATCGGTCGGCTCGGAATGCCAGGTAGTCTTCCGGGCAACAAAGGACATCGATATGGGTGAACAGGTATACATCAGCTACACCGGAGATCGCAACACGCTTGAGCGTGTGTACCATATCCCCAAGCCTACCACATGATGTCCCGAGGACGATGGAGAGGTCGACGGCGTGGTGATCGACCGGAAGGTACGTCGCGTATAGTGTATACGTCTTCCCCGGCCTACTCATTCATGTCTCTTATGTGGCGTCTCTTGATGCCCGCAAGCCTCGGATTCGGCTTCATCTCGACGAACAAGAGAACGTCATAACCGTCGTACGTATACGTCTTGAGAAATAACAACGATTTGAGGGTCTCATCGTCGGCCTTAACCATCTTCACACCTCCTTTAACGTGCGCAAGCGCCATTTCAACATTTCCGTTCGCCTTTTCGACCAGGGGATCAATGGCACGCAGATATGTCTCAATGGTATTCCTCGTAATGTCCATTTTTAATACAATTGATGCCTTGCGTCTATCACACGATCATTTATTTCCTTAAAATGTCAGGAATTGATCTTCCAACGGCCTTCTTGTTGTGTTTCATCGTAATTATGCTCATAACCCTTGTCATACTCGCCTTTACACTTTCCGAAGTAGAAAACAATCCAGGAAACACCACGGGGAACAGTACAGCGATCAACGACGTTGGCTATGTCGGCGGTATAGCCGGCATTGCCATTGTCATCGTTGTATTGCTGACCATAGGGGGCATTAGACACTTCTCCAAAAATCCCTGCCCAAAACCATGCGACGATGGGAACCTGCAAAACGTGGAAATGCGGTCGGGGACGCGGCCGAACGTCGAGACGGATAAAGAACTCCTCCACTCGATCGCCCCCGTAGTACATGGGGACCGTTCTGGAGTACACGTGAGTAATCCTAGCGTCGTGTCGTCCAGCTACCCGTTGGCTCAACCGAGCCCACGAGTTTCCACGTAAAAGGTCGCCATATAGACTATGTATATGTTTACGACTCGCGCCCAATGCGGACATCACGTGTAGCTGGCTCGGTCTTAACATCGTTCGCTCGTTGCATACGCGCTCGGTCGCGTGCATGCTCATCCACGTACTCTATCGTAAAATGAAGAAGTATGGTGGAGACTTTTTCGTGGATTCGGGAACCATACTGAGGTATATGAGCCATCCGTTGCGCTACACCGATGTTCTTGCATACGAGGGCAAGTTGTTTTACACGGAGACGACGAGAAGGCAACTTGTTCGTACGCTTGGAAGTAGGGCCCACGGCCGGTTGCGCGACTTCAATTACGTTGAGAGTGGAGTTTCGTCGAGAGTGGTCGATGATTCGCTTGACTTCTTTCGTGAGAAGCGGAACGAAAGAGCTGTGAAAAGAACACTGTCCAAGTACGGCAGATTCGTGAATCCGAGCGAGCAAGCAAGCGAGCAAGGGGACAATGTGGCCGTACAAACGGCTTCGCCCAGCGCAGAATTGGTATGGGCGCGCGATGGATTATATGTCGCAACTGAAGCGCTGGAAGAAATCGAGAAACCACATTTGCTCGATTTGAGTGGATATAGCGGTAAGGAGCCGTTGTTTGACGACAGGCACATCGAGTTCTTTAGAGAGAACCTCTCCGTTGTGATAGAAGCGACGTCTATTCGTGATTC
>JAKAIP010000135.1 GCA_021825025.1 bacterium | reverse complement strand
CGACTCGGAAATAACATCGTTCTGTCGATGAAGCTTGACGACTTTTCTTGTTCCGCGGTTTGGTCTTGGCAGAACAGCGCTCATCAGCAGCTTGAAAAACGAACCTTCTTCCCGCGTATGCCGACCCGTGAAGCGGAAGACGCCATTTCCGCAACACATTTTGCCTCCGACACGCGTCGTCAGCGACCGTACAACGTAGCGTTATCATGACCGTGCCATCCGCGCGCTAAAAATGACTCTTCCTACGCGTAAAAATGGGGACAAATGTTTGGAGAAAACGATGAAGGGCGAACCATGCCCGTGTGATGCCCTGAAAGAATACGGTTATTTCGTCTGTGGAAGACACAAGAGACATCACGGAGCGCAGGAAAGCAAATACAACGCCACCAGCGGCAGCAACGAGATAACTAACACGGCCACATCGACCGGTGCGACCACATCAACAGGTGCGGCCACGCCGGCTGGCGCCGCCGCTTTGACCAGTGTGATCACATCAACAGGCGCCACCTCAGCCACATCAACGGCTGCGGCCACGTCGGCTGGCGCTGCTGGTGCTCGTCCGCATTTGATAGGAAGGCAGGATGTCTCGCTGCCATCGAGACTGATGAATAGGGGGCATGATCTGGAGGATGTGCAGAAGCGAGCGTTTGATGCGCGTTTTACGCCGGATATGAAGAACGTTTTGGGTGATCTTTTTGGAAGATGCTTGCGGGGTTATCATATGATCAATCGTGATATCATTACGGGGACGGTTTGGGAAGAACGCAATGTCGAGATTTTGAGGGCCGCTGGCGTCGAAAACATCATTTGGACACCACGTAGTCACGAACCGGGCAAGGACATCGATAGTGATCTCGCCAGCTTCAGCAATAAGACTATTCTCGACAACACACGGGGCAGAGCAGTGAGGATGAGCTCATATCGCCTCGGTAAAGTCATTGGGGTCGACGACCTGAATAACTCGGTGAGGATTGCCGAGGCCATCAACGAAAAGACGAATTTTGGGTACTATTCGGTACTATACAAGACTTTGCACAGCGATGAAACGGTCGTGCGATACGAATGGTACGTGTTGCCTGCCGATCTAGCGATCTTCGATCCGAGTCTTCACACATGGGTTCCCAAACCTAAGAGAAAAGGCGAGGGGGTCAGCGGCGCCATAACGGATGTCATCAACGGATCATTGATGGAAATCACGTTGGGCACATCAACGCAACTATGGATGACATTTCCACTCACTGACTTCTTAAAGAGCTTCCTCATCGCTGCACAAGACGTCGCGATCGCACCGGCATTCACGTACATAAGTCTATTTGACCGCTTCGGGACGCAGCAAGGCAGACGAGAACAAGCCATCAACCCGGTCAATGATGACGATGAACAGAGTGATAACGGCCGCGACGAAGACCAACAAGACGCCACGTGATGCCATATATAGTATATGGTCGGCGCGCCTCGTGCATGGAAAGCGATGGCGACGGAAGATGTTGCGTTGTCGTCGGGGTGGTAAGCGCGGAAAATGCTCAACAATCCACGAAAAGGCAATAAATGTATGGGAAAGTTTGCGACAACCGGTCTGCCATGCACGCACGATGCGTTGAAGACATATCAATACATCGTTTGCGGACTCCACAAGTCGCAATTCGACAAGCTTGCCCAACTCTACGCATCGGTTCCAAAAGCGATCCCCAACGAGCGCACACAGCCTCCTAGAAGCGAACTGTACGTCCCTTACACAGCCACCGCGAGCACATCAAGTGCTGCCTCCGTCGCCGACACGTCGACCACTGATACGATCCTCGATGCGTCTACCGACGTATCGACCGTCGATGCAACTATTTACGCGTCAGCAACCATTGACTCGTCGACCGCGGTCGCAAAATCCGGTGAGTCGACCACGATCGCCGGGGCGAATGAGTCAACCGCTGTTGCGTCGACCATCGTTGCGTCAACCGCTGTTGCGGTTGTGAAAGTTGGCGAGTCGATGCCAAGTGTGGGTCAGCTGGTTCTTTCCGAGGAAACATCTGGAGCTGTTATATTGTCAACGATCAGTTCACTTTGGTCGCGGGTTGGAAAGCTGTGTATGTTGGGCCTTTGTTTGCTGTTGATCACACGTTATCTAGGAAAGAAGGGTGTATAAAAATATACGCGATGAGTGTCCTACCATGGCGCGTGTTCGTCTTCTGTTCCCTGTCGGCCTCGCCGGGCTTCTACACGTTTCATAATGTCCGCCGAAAGCCTGAGATTCGGTGGCACTACGCGTGTTCCGATGTCCGCATCGGTGGCATTGGCCCCGTTCTCGACCAGATACGTCATCAGGCCGATGTACTTGTGGCCATCTCGCGCCAGGACGGCCACCGCGGTGTTGCCATCGGCGTCCCGCTCGTTGACGATGGAATCGAGATCGTCTGGAAAGAACTCGCGGATGCATCTGATGTATGCAATCATGGTCGTCATATCTGTGATCGACCGCAGTATGATGTAGCCACCCCTACGAGGATTCGCACCGTACAAGAAAAGAAGGCGCATAACGGCATGGACATCGATCTTGTCGACCTGCATAGGAATAGAATGCATGATGACATCCAACAAAGGCGTCGTACCGTTCTTCTCGACGTGGTTGACATCGGCACCGTTCTCTAGTAGAATGCGTAAGTCGTCGATGCCTCGTCTTTTGATTTCACCAAGCGTGTAGAAGATAGGCGTCGTTCCATGGGAATCGGTAGCTTCCAAATAACGCTTATCCTTGGCCAGCCTGTCGATAATTTTTCGGACATCGCCAGAAGTCTTCGGATCCATGCCAAGGTAATAAACAAGTGTTTGCGAACGACGACCATCGGCATCGCGGGACAGGACAAAGTTAGTGTTCGGAATGCTCATCATGTACTCAACGATGTCTAAACGTGGAATCCGTATCGGGTTGATGCCGGAGTCGTGCCCATTCGTCATCAAGAAGGCAACTATGTCAAGAGATCCCATGTTAGCGGCAGCGTACGCATAACTGTTGTCGCTGCCGACATTGAGCTTTGCGCCATTGGCCAGCAATAGCTTCACACGCTTGAGATCGCCCATACGGACTGCGTACCAGAGGGCAGGTCGTCTAAAGACATCGAGTTCGTTTATCAAGCCAGCTCCAATGAAGAACTCGTCGATCGCCTGGAATCTGTTCTTGACAAAGTAATCGGAGAATGGGAAGCTCTGTATGGCGGCGGTATGTTTCTCTTTGTTGCACCATTCGCGTGTGCGGTAGGCCTGCTTGACGATATAGTCTTTGCCGTTGTCGAAGGCAGCGTGGACGATGTCGGTGTTAAGGAATCTCGCGAAGAGCTCAAACGAGAAGTTATCGACCGCGTCCAAGTACGCCTTGCCGCGTTCGCGGAAAGCCAGCAGCTCGTCAAACGTGTTAGCACCAGTATGGACAATGTTTAGAGCGACCGGAAACTCCGTCTGTAATCTACTCGCCGATGACATTTTGCAATAGGAATCCGAGTGGTTATCCTTAAACCGC
>JAKAIP010000134.1 GCA_021825025.1 bacterium | reverse complement strand
GACTCGACCGTCGACTCGACCGTCGACTCGACCGTCGACTCGACCGTCGACTCGACCGTCGACTCGACCGTCGACTTCGGGTATCGAGATCGTCGACTCGACCGTCGACGGATCGAGATCGAAAACGTCGAGTGTTTTTCGACCGGGATAACTGTGTCTCTCGATAGACCATGGTGGTGGACACTTGGCAAAATGGGTCAACTTTATGAAGAAGGCGACATTGTTGAAGTGCCGTTGCCGTTGAAGCTTGTGCTCCTTGATGCACTTCCACCAACGATTACTGAATGACGCGTAAAGCATGTATCTGCGCTCGGTGTCCACAAGAATGCCATCTAGCGTTCGGTGGCTGGCCTCCGGACATCTGACGATATCGATCATCGCGAGTGTGCACGCGTTTTTGAGGGCGAACACCATTTGTTCTTTGATGGAGTCGTCGACCGCCTGTGTCGTCGACATTGACGCGTGAAAATGTCGGCATATATGTTTCGCAAATCGCTTGCGTACGTTCCACGTGCGCAGGAGGCTACTCTGACTACACAACGCGAGATCACTCAAGCCGTCGCTCCCCACCTGGCCGGCAATATGCAGGACTGGCGTCGGTTATCGTTCCTGCTCAACGTGGACTCCGCACGATTCACTCGGTCGATGTCTGTTCCGCGCAACATAACGGATGCTCAGATCGCGATCCTCGCGGACTTCTTCTCCAAACGGATGGATAAGCCGCTTAGGCGGATCGAGATCGACGGCGAAGTATTCAACAAAATCAACGACAAGCTAGACAAGATGGGCACCGGCGGATACATCGACGCCGAAGAATACGTCATCACGAATGGCAACGACATCGGCTTCAGCTTTCCGTACTACGCAACCGTAATCTCACTGGAAGGCGGCGAACTGGTGAACATAAAGATGCCGCCGAACGGCAACTCGATTCTTCTCGTTGAATTGGTACTTGACGGCGTCATTGTGAGCGAGGAAGATCTCGCCAAGCTAAACACAGCGGTTCACATGACGCATTTAGCGCTCGTTAGCGGCAGCTACGTTCTCAGCGGACTTCCCGTCACGCTTGAGGTATATAGTGTTAGCGCACACGGCCGTTGCGAGGTCCTTTACAACGAGGGTCATTACGATTGTCCGCGACTCAGAGAGCTCGATTATGGCAACATTGACGAGTTGCCGTCGGAGTTCATCGATTCTATCCACAATTCACTTGTCGATCTCACTATCTGGTTTTATGAAGGGCGAGGCAACACCAAGCTTCCTTCACTTCTGAAAAAGCTGACTAAGCTGGAAAGCCTCACTGTCGACTGGGAGAGTTTCCCAGTTATCGATCTTTGGACCTTCCAGCCGTCGGTCAGAGAACTCAAGCTTACTGGCCAGCGCAGCATGTTCAACGGTTCGATCTCGCTAGCCGGACTGCGGAAGCTCGCTATAGCGCCAGATCGCGATCTCGAGAGCATCTTGAAGAGTGCCTCGGGCCTCGAGGAGCTCGATTTGGATAGCGATAGGACGCTGGACGACCTCGGCATCACGGGAGTCTACCCAAGCATAAAAAGACTCAGTCATCCATATGACGGCCGCTCAGTCTATAACGGCCGGTCAGCCTATGACGGGCCCCACGCCGCACTTAAAAATATCTTCCCAAACCTTGAGACATATTCCGATGTGATGGTGGAAGTCGACTTCAAAACAGGCGAACTCACTAGTAAACTACAGCGTTTACACGGGGCAACAGATCATGAGCTGTTTCTCGCCTCGCTAAACCTGACAAAGTACACCTTCATCGTCAGTGAGGCGCCAGAAAAGAACATCGCCGAGACAATGAAGATCGCACTGCCAGCCAAAACTGAACGCATCACACTCGATCTCGGTCTCGACAAAGGCACCTTCATCTACGACATCAACCGACTTCTCAACAGTACCGCCACTGAAAGAGAGCGCCTTTACGACTCCATCGTCCTCAAGATCGTCTTACTTAGAGATCGCTCCGATGCATTCATCAGCGCTCAGTCCAAGTATACCAGTCTTGTCCTCAACACGACTCATTAACCGGGAACATGTTGCTCATCCAAGGACAACCAGCGCGAATATTGTGCGTTTAACGGCTGCCTGAACCATATCAAGATGTCCGACTGTGTAATACACAGGTGCGCGAACATGAGTCCGCTCAGCAAGCAACGTTGCGTGCAACCGGTTTGTCCAAGAGGCACATGTTTATGCGACCAGGATGCCGTCGGTACCCTTCTAGTGGGTCGTTATTCTGCGTTGTAGACACATCGACGACGAAACTGGGGAACATGCCTTTCGCTTCAAGTAGCACGCTGCTACAGATTGCCATTTCATACGAGCAGCCGATCGCCCGGTATCGATCACGTTAATGCGGACGGACAGACGGCGTTGACTCAACTCATCGTGCGTGCCGGAGCGAGCCATAACCATGATGTAGTCATCTGTCTTATCAAACGCCTGCTAAACGCAAACGCCAAGTTGACGAATGCCTTTCACATTGTGAACGATCCCGAAGCACTGGGAAGACAGATCGAACAACATTGATCGACGCTAAAAACGATAGTGGGTTGACGCCATTGGCCAGCATTGTTCGTGCGTATGTCAAACTGAAGGCGACCGGCGAAATCCATAAGTCCGGCATGCTCGCTGAGTGTGGATATATATTGATGGCGAATGGTGCCCGCAAGCTCGTTCACGACGAAGGAACATTGCGGTATCCCGAATACACATTCATCAAGAACGCTTTCGCCAACATACGATCTGCGTAGCGCCAACCATACGAATACACGCTAGCACGTATACCTTATACGCGTTCACCCATCGCACACGGTGATCGTCCACTGACCCGTCGACCACCGATCTCGCTCCGTCGACCGAAACATCGACCGCCGATCTCGATCCGTCGTCCAAAACGTCGATCAAAACGTCAACCAAAACGTCGACTGAAACGTCGACTCCGGATATCGACATCGTCGACCGAAACGTCGATCAGAACGTCGACTACGCCCGGCGCTACGCGCCGGGCTCGCATGCTCTCAGAGCATGTACGCGCCGCCCGAAGGGCGGCGCGAGTCCGATGCGTAGCATCGGGCGTATTCAACAGATATCCAACGGATCCGTTGTTGCCGTCGACCATCGATCTCGATTTCGCTGTCGGCTGGTCGGGTCGTAGGCCATCCGTCAACCAAGGGTATCGAGATCGTCAGAGCAACTTATCGAATTCGTCGATCGTGTCCCGATGCGTCGTCGGCTGCGCCCAGACCTGTTGCGCGATGGTCGAACAGCACGCGTGCTAAAATGCAAACACCTGTTCCGTTCAATGCACCTTGTCTCTCGCATCCCGATTTTCTCACGACCATCCCGTTGATGTCTCTTGACCGGGGAGCACGCTTCTACGCGAGCCTAAATGACTCGGTATGGACAATATTCGAGGACTACATACCCGACGAACCCGGCATAAACGAGAAAGTATTCATCAGGTGCTTCAAGGACTCCCCAAAGGAGAGACCATTCCACACGCAGTGGGCAGGGCCCTCT
>JAKAIP010000133.1 GCA_021825025.1 bacterium | reverse complement strand
GTGACGTGGTTACCACCCGCGGAAATTTTACTCATTCCATGGTGGAACATACCCATATGATCGAATGGCGTAATACCCATTCGGTGTTGGAAGCTCTCATCCTTGAAGCAAATCTCATCAAACATTACAAACCGCATTACAACACGCTGGCAAAAGACGATAAAAGTTTTAATTATGTCGTAATCACCAAGGAAGATTTCCCTCGCATTCTTCTTGTACGAGGGAAAAATCTTGAACGAGAATTTCCTGGATCCGCGCGTTGGTATACGTTTGGACCATTTCCATATGGGTTACAATTGAAAGAGGCGTTACGTCTCGTGCGAAAAATTTTTCCCTATCGAGATACTTGCATTCCAGCTACACACACTATCGCACAAGGGAAAAAACCAAAATCCTGTTTCAATCACCATATCGGTCTGTGCCCGGGAATATGTTCCGGAACCATTGATAAAAAACAATATCGGCATATTGTCAGGCATATCACACTCCTGTTTCAAGGAAAGAAAAAAGTACTTCTGCAGGAATTGGAGCGGGATATGAAGCAGGCAGCAAAAGAGGAGCAGTTTGAAGAAGCAAGCAAGCTTCGTGGACAGATTTTTGCACTGAAATATCTTGAAGATATTGCACTGGTAAAAGATGAATTTCATGATCCCGCTGCAGTAATTGCCAAACGGGTAGAGGCCTATGATGTTGCGCACCTGCAAGGATCTGCCGCTGTGGGGGTGATGTCCGTAATAGCAAATGATTCACCACAGAAAAATCAGTATCGAAAGTTTCGTATTCGCACAGCATCTTCAGGTGATGATCCTGGAGCCCTGCATGAAATTCTGACTCGACGATTAGGACATGATGAGTGGCCGCTTCCGCAGCTAATTGTGGTTGATGGAGGCACTGCGCAAATACGCGTTGCACAGCGCGTACTGAAGGAGTATGGCATTACCATACCAGTTGTCGGTGTTGTAAAAGATGAAAAACACCGACCGAAAGAGATCAGAGGTAGGAAAGAGTTGCCGATAGGAAGCGTTGCAAGCGATATTTCCGAGCGTACTATTCTATTGGCAAATGCGGAAGCACATCGATTCGCAATTGGGTATCACCGTCTCAGAAGTCGAAAAGAAAAAGGTATATACTAACTGCATGCGAACAGCTGTGGCAGTGTTGCGTGGCGGTCCTTCAAGTGAATATGAAGTATCGTTGAAAACCGGAGCGCATGTGCTTGAGTCACTCGCGCCGGAAAAATATGATGCCCGTGACGTATTTATTGACCGTACTGGAGTGTGGCATCTGCACGGAGCTCCCAGCACTCCTGAACAGATATTACAAGGAGTAGATGTTATATTTAATGCTTTGCATGGGGAGTACGGAGAAGATGGAAAAATACAACGACTCCTTGATCGTCTTGCTATACCATATACTGGCTCACGAACTATTCCTGCAGCGCTTACCTTTCATAAACAACGAACTAAAGAGCAAGTACAAACATTAGGCATAAAGATGCCGCACAGTATCTTTGTTGAACCACAGGAGGGGAATATTGAAACGCTTGCTCTGCGCATCTTTCGTTCATTTCCGCATCCAGCCATCATCAAACCAGTGATCGGTGGTTCGTCGGTGGGAATTACATTAGCAGATTCATTTGAAGCGCTTCAGGACGGGTTGCGTCGAGCTGCGATTATTTCTCCGACGGTCATGATAGAGGAATTTATTAAGGGGAGGGAAGCAACCGTTGGTGTCATTGACCAGTTTCGCAATGAACGCACTTACGCACTCATGCCAGTGGAGATTATTCCGCCACCAGGCCATTCATTTTTTGATTATGAAGTGAAATACAATGGAGAGAGTATTGAACGAGTGCCTGCAAATTTCTCCTATGAGCAAAAACAGGAATTAATGCGCCTTGCTCGTGTGATACATGAACAATTGGAACTCAATCAGTACTCGCGTTCAGATTTCATAATAAGTCCTCGCGGCATCTACTTCCTTGAAGTGAATACTCTTCCAGGACTCACAAAAGAATCTTTGTTGCCTAAGGCACTTATTGCTTCTGGAATACGCATGTCTGATTTTGTTGATCATCTTATTTCTCTTACAAGGTAAAAACAAAGAGCCTCATGATATATAAGGTTCTTTCAAGCAAACATTATTCTGTTCTTACCTTCATGTTTTGCTTTATACAAAGCTCCATCCGCCCGCTCCATTATGGATGCAATGTCTTCCCCGGGGTAGCGAGGTATTGTTACACCAATTGAAGCGGTTATTTTTATTTTCTGAGGATGCTCTCCTATTTCTATTGCGGATATTCCTTGCAAAACGCGTTCTGCTGCTTTGTGCGCTGATGCATAGGCTCTTTTATTTGAATTCACGCGATTGGAAAAAAGACATGCAAATTCATCTCCTCCAACTCGCGCCTTCAAATCTCCTTTTCTGCAAATGCAGGCCAACAAGGTCTCCTTGATCATTTCTAGAACTTGGTTACCAGCAGGATGGCCAAGCGTATCGTTTACCTGTTTGAATCCATCTAAATCCACTATGGCCACTCCGGAGTAAGGGTGTTTTAAGAGCTCGCGCTTAGCATGTATCTTGAAACCACGCAGATTATGGAGCTCAGTGAGCAGTGGGTCGGTGAAATCCACTCGATCCATCGCTTCTGAGAAGAAATGATATACATCCTCCTTATGCTGTTTTACAGCAGCAAGAATTTTCTCGTTCATTTCTGAAGGAGAAAGTTGTTCTGCAAACCCTGTGGCGATAAGAGGCAAGAGGTTGAGAGTGGGGAAGAGTGCGTGATATCTTTCAATAGTTTTTTCTACTGAAAGTTCTTGTGCCCGAATCTTGAGGATTTGCCCAGCTATATGATCTTTGTCTCGTTGCATCAGAAGCCTCCTTTCTCAAAGAGCTAAGATGTGTACCTCATAAAACGCTAGCACGTTTATCGTGCTACTCAAAGAACTATTGACAAATAGATAATAGTATGTGTATTATATGAAAGCAGGGTGTATTTATCTTGCAGAAGGAGGAAACTATGGTTCCCAAAAGAAGGGAACAACCTCGAGGAAGGTCGCGCCTTATTCATTTACTTCTGGAAGCGAGAAAAACTTCAGAAGGATCAGAAGGAAAAGAAAAGGGCGAGACGTCCGATAATACCAACCCTGAAGAAAGCTCCGTCGAAGACGGAGCTTCTTTATATAAGTAAAAACCCGACTCAGTGGTGCCTGATTCGGGTTTTGTATATAAGGCAGGCATACTCTTACCTTATTGTAGTGTGAAGTAAGAACAGGCATGCGATTCATATAGCTCGCTTGTTATGGTTGCATAGAAGATACTCGCGTAGTAAGCGTGTCCTTGTGTATTAGGATGCACATCTCCCAGCGGTCCAATACCATTGTTGTAGTAGTTAGATGGATCATATGCACCTGCGGCGCAATGCAGATCAACCACTGGAAATCCCATCTGGTCGATCGTGTCATTAAGTGTGGCGTTGAGATTCGAAAGTGCAGTGCGCTGCTCCATGCTAGCCCACTCTTTCCATTCAGGAAGATTGGCAAGATTCGGTAGATTTGCCA
>JAKAIP010000132.1 GCA_021825025.1 bacterium | reverse complement strand
ACGCATCAACACGCCGACCTCGTCGGCCAGCCATGCCGCCACGGGCACGGTGAGCGTCAACGGCAGCACGGCGGCCACCGACGGC
Organism: bacterium; assembly: GCA_021825025.1. The sequence continues at coordinate 3,487 of JAKAIP010000132.1, read as the reverse complement.
GTCGTTCGCGCGCTGCAACTCCTGAGTGGCGGCCCGACGATCGAGGTCGGCTCGAGCAATGCCGACGCCGTCAGTGGCCTGAAGGACGCGTTGACCCAGGGTTCGGCGGCGGCCGTGTCCAAGCTCGGCGTGGAAAACGGCTTTCTCGGCAATGACAAGGTCAAGATACCGCTGCCCGACGCCTTGAAGCGCATCGAGAACAGAAGAGGCGTGACGAATCTCATCAAAGGCCTTGACACTCCTTCATGGGTCCCAGAACTCATAGAAATTACAGCAAGATTTCCGCCAATCCAACGTCCTAAAGACATCGACCCATCGCTCTTCGGCTCGTTCATCGAATATTATGTCAAGCATACTCTCGGACTAAGCATCGATGATGAGCCGCGAGAACTTCTGGCATTACATGGATTAGCGCCTGTTCCAGAGAACCTCGTCATGAATGGTCCGCCAATGGCACCAAATAGGCGCATTGAATGGACAAACAGAAGCTATCAAAAGCATCCTCGCGAACGAACCGTTGCGGACATTTGTAATCTGTCATTCTCACACGCAATCCTAATGGAGCAATTTGACGAACGAGATGGTGCAAAGCTCTACACTTACGTGAAAGACAACGAAGAGTATTTCAAAGCTTACTTCCAGCAAGTCCATATTGCTATTCCCGACCCAGAAGAACAAAAGACATGCGACAAGATCTCCGTGGGATGCGTTATTGGAGTAATCGACATGATCTCAAACGGAGCTATCGTAGATATCAAATGTCGCGCACGAGATGACGTCGAGAGCTATAGGAAGCAAGTCTTTACGTATGCTTGCCTTCATTATCTACGATATCAAATGACTGACAACGCGAAGCAATACCCGCAAATTAACAGATGTGAAATATACAACTTTATGACTGGGAAACAATATGTGATGGCTATCGGAAAATCATGTGCTGAACACGCTAAAGAGTTTAGTAGAAGTCTCGGTGCTTTTTGTAAAGCACACTTGAGACTATTTGACGGGGATGACGAATAGGTGTATATTGATATACACTCGTCATTTCTTGGTACTATAACGCATAGCACTGAGCAGTTTACCGCGTATGATGTTTGCCAATCTGAGGCGTTGTGCGATCTCCTTATGCTCCTTAACAAGTCTCGTTCCGTTCGACACATGTGCGCTCAGCGTGACGATAAGACTCTGACACGAGCTCATTATTTGTTCGTACTCGGATTTCCAACTGTCCACGCTTAGTGAAGCCTCGGTCTCTTCGGACACGATAGATAACGATGTGGCGTTCCTCTTGGCAAATGCGACGAAGGCTTCGAGATCTGCCTTGTTCTGATGTACGAAGTTCTCCAGCGAACTGGCGCCCTTCAGGAAGTTCTCGTCCAGTCCTGACGACATAATGCGTCTCGGGTCGTTGTCGACGACGGCTGCGAGCCTCACTATATCATTCCGGGAGAGCCACCGCAAATCCGATGTACGATATATCCTTTTCCAAGCGACCAAATGCATGACAAGATCGCGGCGTGCCGAGATAGCAATGGTGTTCATGAGGAGACGCGCTTCGGTCGTCCCGAAACCAGCTTTCCCAAGAGCGTCCAAGTCGAGACGGTACAAGTCAAATAGGTCCTCGATTATCCCACTGCGCATCAACAAGTCAACTTGCTTCTTCGAGACGGACATACCAAGAGCTGCGCAATAATGATACACGGTTCCGAGATAGAGTTTGCGTTTCTGCTCCGGCTTTTCATCGCCAGGAACCAACTCGATGACTTCGAACGTTGGCGTAGACCCGGTTGTGTGGCTCACACGTACCTTTGAGCCTACGGTCATCTTATTCTCCGCATCGAGAGTGGTGGCGTCGCTGTACGGAACGATCGCAACTACGGTTCCGTCCTCGAACTCCACCGGATCGATAGTGATCGACCGATCGCGAGTGCCCCTGATTGTACTGATGGCCGTCATCATCATGAACTTGTAGCCAATAAGCGATCCCTGCCCACTCCTAAGTACGAGGCCATCGATCTCTACTTTGCACTCCTCTTTGCGCGCTCTAACGTCAGATAGATAGCTTAATAGCTCTTCAGTGTTTTCCGGTACTTTAAACACGCGGGAGAACTCTCCGATATCAAACGTGTTCCGACGCAGCCCTAACGCTTCAAGTTGCGCAACAGCCTTTGCGTACCCCTGCTTGTCGCTGGGTTGCTCGAGAAGATAACCTTGGAAACGCACGAGATCCGCAAGTTCGCCAATGTTCTTACCATTGGCAAATGCGACCATCGCACCCATACCATTGCGAAATGGCAGCATACCGCTTTTCCTGCGCGTTTGATTTAACTTAAGAAGACTTGTTTTCGTAATATAGAGCTCCCCACGAACAAAGCCGGTGAGCCCATCGACCGTACTCTGGACCCCAGGGAACCCGGTAATCTTTTCTACTTGCGGCTTGATATCACGACTGAATTGTTCAGTCTTCTTTGTCGTCGCGCTAACGAGTTTCCCATCCTTGTACTCCAGATAGCAGCTGATTCCGTCGAGCTTTTTCTCGACAACGATTTCAGCTCCTTGATCAGCTACCTCTTCAAGCCACTTGCGGATATCATCAAGCTTTTCTGTCTTCCGCAGTTTGAGGATAGGATCCCTCACGGGGAGCATATGCCTGGCTTCTGAGCTCTTTATCTCCCACTCTGGATGCTCTTCGAGAATGCGCGTTCTGATTTGGATCAGCATATCGTACTCTTTGTCGCTCAAACCAGCAACAGTAGTATGCTTCTCGATTTCTGTCTCCACGTACCCGTATTGTGCCTTTGTGATTCGGTCTGTAGGCGTCTGATGCAATTTGAAGATATCAGAGCGAATGCCGACCACGACCACGCCCTTGGTAAGATACATTTCAGCGTCTGGCGCGTCCGTTTTCGTTTTGTGCCGCGCGCCAATGAAGTTCTCGATGTTTCCATAAGACACGCTCAGCTCAAGACAACGATCGTATGTTAGGTTCGTAATGGCATAGAGAAAGTTTTCCATCCTGACCACCCGTGAAGCAGAAATCTCGCGCACGATCAATTCTGCATCACGCGGATCAACATGTCGTATCATCTCACTCTTCACCGTGAAGATGTCGGATACGTGATAAATCATATCGCTCTCTATAAGTTTCGCAAACAAGTCCCTCACTAGTCCCGAAAAACCAAAGCCTCGCGGGGAACAAAAGCGCTCAATCCTCTCAGCGGTGAACGACTTACAACGCATACGCGAGAAGCAATACAGCATTGTATCGCTAGAAGCCTGTTCTTCACGGACTGCGCCGCTGCAACACGGGCATACCTTCCACGACTTCGGCTCACCGATCTTGCCAGCCAGATTGCCGTACGGGAGAATAATCGGAGGGTCCATGGAACTCATCGCTACAACCTGATCTCCCACTTGTACGCCGAGTTTCTGCACGCCCGTAATACTGTTGAAGACAAACCGTTGTGCGGACTCTGATCCTTTTGAA
>JAKAIP010000131.1 GCA_021825025.1 bacterium | reverse complement strand
TGAGAACGAATTGCGTCACGGATGTCGGATCGTACACGAAGAAGCTGATAGTCGGCAGAATCGTGATGTCGCCAACGCCAACGTTCTTTGCGCGAGTGTTGATAGCGGCACTATCGGTTTTCGTGACGCGCGATGGATTAACGCTAACAGTGAAAACGACTACATAGGCCGTTGGATTCGTTGCTGTGCCCGTCACGGTGATCTCACCGGTCGACTGGAAGGTGCCGGGCGCCGATGGCGGACCGATCGTGATCGGATTGCCCTGAACATTGACGCCATCGAGGCGATGCGTACTCAAAGAACCACCATAGTAGTCGCTGATAACGTTGAATGTGAGCGGAACACCGACTTTGAGAATCATGAATTCCGTCACCGCCACAGGCTTGGCGATAACAGCCAGGTTTAACGTGAAGTTTCCGCTATATGCAGCTTTTGATCCGCCTGTGTACGACGGATTGTAGTAGTCGTATGCGACTGTCCAGATGCCGGTTGTCGGCGTAGCTGATGACGGCAATGCTTGTGTGTTTGGCGCCACTGGTGTGTACACCATGTTAATGATGTTGGGATCGAATGGGATAACTGGTGTTGCACCGGGGAACGCACCGAAGTCGTCATAGATCTCGATGGTGATATCGTTCGCGTAAGGAATGTCATGCGTGAAGGCCTCGATGATATACATCGATGTGGCCGTCTTGATATAAAAAGTCGACCGTTCGCCGTCGTTGGAGTTCGGACGATCGTTCTGGAACACCATTGTGTTGATGCCGGCGACCGTGGATATCGTCAAGCGCACATTCGTTGTCTTCAAGCGAGCAGTGCCGGTATAATTGGTAAACGATTCAGGATCAATCGTGAATGACGTGATCGTGTCCGTGATCAAATCTGTTGCCATGACGGACTGCGAGCCGACGACGTGCACGGTCTTCAATGTTCCGCTTTCAAGGTAGATGCTGAACGCGTTCTTGATGAGTTCGTTATTAGGTCCATAGTAGGCATCGACGCTAACTGACTTGTTCGTACCGACGAAGGCAAAAACCGAGGACGCCTGGCCAAAGCCGAATGGATTCGGATAGTTCAGCACGTTGGGATCACCGGCGTCGACCTGGTAGTAAGTATGCGCCGAAGGGCTGCCTGTAGCAAAAGGATCGTCAGTGGTCCACGTCGCGTTGCCAGCAGTAGTATCGTAGATGAAAACGTCGGGATGCGCGAACGCTGGCAGATTCGTGAACGTAATCAGCTTGGTGGAACCGGTAGTGCTCTGGCCGACGAACCATTCGCCGACGCTGACGTTTGCCGAGTTCTTGGTGAAGACGACGTTTGTACCGACTTGGGTGATCGATAGGCCGTAGCTGGTGTAGAACGGGAATGCGATAGGCTTGGTCGATGAGAACGATCCGCCGTCGCTGCCGACTGAGAAGACTTCGTCGCCGGGCACGGTTGCCGTGAGGTAGATGTCGATGTTGGAGGACGATCCAGAGTAGAGGCGCATGTTGAAAGTTATCGATAGCTCGCCGTAAGCTGCGGTGAACTGAATCGGGCTGGCTCCGATGACAGTGCTCATAGCGTCTGCCACGGACTTCGATAGCGTGGTCGCCAGCGCAGAGTAGTCGTATCCGTACGATGGCAACACTTGGCCGTAGGTTTGGCCTGAGATGTACAAAATCGTTTGTGTCGTGTCGACCTTTGGCAGAAATATGGCCTCGATGACCTCGTAGGAGCCGGTCGTTTCCGTCCCAGTGGGTGTCATCTGAAGCGTCACGGTATCGGTCTCGGAGGCAGTGCCAATCTTCGTGATCGTGATGACGTTGGCGGCGACGGACGAGCACCAGTCGGGCTTCGGGCTGACGATGGCGTTGACACCGGAGACAGTGTTGCTCTCGACGACGTACACTCTTGTCTTGGTGCCCTTGACGAGGCGCAAGGGTATCGATAATGGTCCGGTGGTGAGCTTGCTTTGGCTTACTAACGATGGTGAGTTGTATTCTGGGACCTCGACGACGAAATCGTTCTTGCCCGCCGGTGGAGCGAACGTGAACTCACCGCCATAAAAGAACTCAATGGAACTGCCAGTCGCGGTGTACGTGTTGTCGACGTTGAAGATGTCATATTGTGGGCCAGCGGGTAGTCCGCTTAACGTGGCGTTCCCAGATGAATCAACGACGGCATATATTTCCTTGTTGGAGAGCGTTCCGATTGGGTTCAGTGCGACTTCGTATGTACTTGGCGTTGCGTCCGCCCATGTTAGCAGTACTGCTTTAATGAGCGTGCTGAATGTGAAGCCTTTCGTCGAGTCCCAGACAACGTTGACGTCGTCGCCGTTGTATGTGCCGTCCGTTGGGCGGAGGCGGACGCGGCGTCCGGTGTTCGTCACGAGGTAGACTCTTTGGTTGTTTGTTGTCAGCTGTAGCAAAGGTATGTTGAAGGTGGCGTCTCTCGTCATGTACACGCTCTGTGCGCTGGCGTTTAGGATAAGGATGGTGATGTTCGTGATCTGGATGCTCACGCCCATCATAACCACGTTTGCGGCGAACGTGATTGACGTGCCATTGCTCGGTGGCTGCGACACGGTGATTGTGCCGTCCGGTAGGCTACTGACTGCCTGCGAATCTCCAGGAGACGTGCCCTGGACGCTCGTTAGCACGCTTCCGTCGGAGAAGGGATCTATGTAGTTCCACAGATTGAACTTATCGCCAACGCGCGCGATGACCGAACTCGCCGACGGAAGTGGACTGACATCGATTACCTGCAATACGGCGATCTTCACAGCGTTGGGATTGGGTGTGCCTACAGCGGTCGTTCCTGGCCCTAACCAGATTTCGTTCCCAGAAGACGCTGTTGAGCCCCAAGTAAATACACCTGTGCTGTGGTATACGCCGTCGCCGGTCTGAACGAACTGCTTCGTCACGTTTGGATTACTCGGTGTTTCCGAACTCAACGGGTAAAACATGTTGGACGAGATGCGACTGTCCATGCCGACAAGTGTGCTCAAATCGTATGACGCGCCCTTGAGTACCTTAAGCTGGAGATACTGCGCGGTTCCGCCCCCAATGAGAAATCCCGGCATTGGCAAAACGACAATATTGAAGACAAAATCGCCAGCTTGGAAACGGATAGTGCGATCGCTGTAGAGCAGACCGTCCGCGATATATGGGGGATTCGCCGGTGTTGCAGGAGTCCCATACGTCGTCGGTGCCGACGGGCCAATGACGTTGTAGAGGTCGACTGGCACACCACTGAGCGTATAGATCGTGTATTCCGTCGAAATTGGTGCAGCCCCAGGCGTCGAGCTGACCTCCAGCGTCAACTGCACGTGTCCACGAGTCGTCAACAACGACAACGTATATCGGCCGGTGCTGGCGTTTGTTGTACGAATCCATCCATCGGTACCAAACTCGATCTGCCCAGTCGTCGATGTCGGCCCGCTGATGCCGTTGCTCGGCACGAAACCGATCACCGTAGACGACGGTGGTGCATAAAAGCCTTGAATGGCTCCGTATCGCGCGATGGCGGTGGGACCGATAACCAAGGTCTCAAGCTTTGGCCCGGCACGAAATGAGTCAGTACTCGTCACGACCGTGCCAG
>JAKAIP010000130.1 GCA_021825025.1 bacterium | reverse complement strand
CGGGTGGTACACTACGAGATATGACCATGCCGACTGTTGGACAGGTGGCGCCAGACTTCACCCTCCTCGATCAGGAAGGGAAGAGTCACACACTCTCTTCGTATCGAGGGAAGTGGGTGCTGCTCTATTTTTATCCCAAGGATGATACGCCAGGGTGCACTATCGAGGCGTGTACCATTCGTGATCAGTTTCAAGATTTTCAGAAGATCGATGCGGTCGTGCTTGGCGTTTCGACTGACTCCGTCGAGAGTCATAGGAAATTTGCGGCAGCCTACCAGCTTCCGTTCACCCTCCTTGCTGATGTGCATAAGGAGGTCGTCGGGAGGTACGGTGTCTTCGGCGAGAAGAAATTTATGGGAAAGACTTATATGGGTACTAGCCGTACGTCATTTCTTATTAACCCCTCAGGCGAGATTATAAAAGTATATGAAAAAGTGAAGCCCGAGGAACACGCGGCAGAAGTGCTTCACGATCTTTCTCACGCGCAGTAGCTTCATACTCTCTCCTTGGCGGGAGTGGTAGGGTATAAGGTATGATTTCGTACCGGTGGCGTATTGGCAGTGCGGTACTTGTTCTTGTGGTGGCCGCTATCTCTCTTCTCTTGTGGAAGCGTCCGATGCCGCCAGTACCTCAGCACGAATTGATTCATCTTACGTCACCTTTGCCGAATGCTGAGATTAGTAGTCCACTAACGCTTACTGGCGAGGCGCGCGGCAATTGGTATTTCGAAGCAAGTTTCCCCGTGTTTCTTACTGACTGGGACGGGAAGATTATTGCGCAGAGTATCGCGACAGCGCAGGGTGACTGGATGACAACGGCATTTGTGCCGTTTACCGCAACACTTACGTTTACGACTGCGGATATCTCCGGTCAGTACGCAAAGAGAGGCACGCTCATTTTAAAGAAAGATAATCCCTCGGGATTACCGCAGTACGATGACGCCGTGGAGATTCATATCCGATTCAAATAGAAGGGAGCGTATACTGAACGTATGAAGCGCGTCGGCAGCATTTTCGGATGGGTTCTTGCACTGGTTGTCTTGTCTATCGCGAGCATCAATATATATATTCACAGCACAACAAGGCAGTATCTCTATACCAACTTGAGTGAGGTGCCAAAAGCAGAGGTGGCACTTATTCCGGGTGCGCCGCTTCTCGCTGACGGGACTCCGGCGCCTATTTTCACCGACCGGGTGAATATCGCCCTCGCGCTCTATAAGGCAGGGAAAGTTGCGAAGATACTCGTGTCGGGAGATAACAGTACCCTGAGTCATAATGAAGTGAATCCGGTTCGAGTGCTGCTCCTTCGAGAGGGTATTCCCGCGCAAGATATCTTTCTGGATCATGCGGGGTTCGATACGTACAGCAGTATGTATCGAGCCAAGTACATTTTCGGGGTTTCGTCGCTCATTATCGCTACCCAGTCATTTCATCTGCCGCGTGCAGTGTTTATTGCGCGGGCGCTCGGGATGGAGGCGTACGGTATGAATGCTGACGTCGGTCACATACTTCTCCGTAACTATGTGCGAGAGGTCTTCTCAGATGAAAAAGCATTGTTTGATCTTGCGTTTCAAGTACGGCCGAAATTTCTAGGCGATGCCATACCCATTATGGGTGACGGGAGGAAGTATCCGTGACTGTAGAGAGGGGTGTTGACATCCCTGTAAGAAGGGTATAATGTACTCGAGTCGACCCGAGAGGGCCGATTTCGCGTTTTGGGGTATCCCCGAGACACTTCTGTTCTACTGAGGAGTTCTTTCTATATGAACAAGCAACAGCAATCGCGCCGTGGCACCCCGCTGGTGTCCATTCAGGTCAATGGCGTCAGCATGCGCATCGATCCGGCGAGCATCGGCAAGAGCCATCGCAAGGTGCATCACGGCGAGTTCAAGGGTACGCAGGTCAACAGTCCGGCCACCTTCGCGGTGGGCGACAGCGTCATCCTCTGGCCCGACGCCGACAAGTCGACGGTCACGACCATCGGCAAGGCCGAGCTCGGTGTGCTCGCCACCAGCTTCTTGCGGGACGAAGGCTTCGACATCTCGCTGGCCGCGCCGCGCCGCTGATCTTCTGTTCACGGCTTCGCAGTTAATGCGACGCCAAGGCACTCTCTCCGAGAGTGCCTTTTTCTATCCTACATAGGGGCAAGGGGTGTGTATCGTCATTCCTGCTCAAATATGGTATTCCAAACATACGTAGTTGCTTATGAATACAATGCCTTATGATGTGCTCGTGATTGGTGGTGGCGCTTCCGGTATGATGGCTGCCGGGCGTGCCGCCGAGCGCGGACTGCGCGTGCTGCTTCTCGAGAAAAATGCAAAGTTGGGGGAGAAACTTTCGATCACTGGTGGTGGCCGTTGCAACATTACGAATGCGGAGGATGACACGCGGCGATTCCTCGCGAAGTACGGTACCGCCGACAAATTTCTACACACCACATTTTCACAATTTGGCGTTCGCGATACGTTTTCATTTTTCGAATCTCGAGGATTGCCTCTTATGGTAGAGGCGCAGCAGCGAGTATTCCCAGTGTCTGAGCGTGCTCCAGACGTCGTGGCGGTGCTCACCCGCTACCTGACTGAGGGGGCGGTCGACGTGCGTACAAACGTGACTGTGAAGAACATTGTTGCGACACGGGGCCGCATCGAACGAGTAGAGACCGATGCAGGAGATTTTTCGGCACAGACGTATATCCTCGCAACAGGTGGTATGTCCCATCCCGAGACCGGTTCGACAGGGGATGGTTTTGCTTGGCTCGCGAAGCTCGGACATACGATCGCGACACCGACACCGACGTTGGTGCCACTCCAGGTACAGGAGGCATGGGTTACTGCACTCGCGGGTGTTTCGCTCTCGTCGGTGCGCATCTCTTTCTACGTCGACACACAAAAGAAATTTACTCGTACCGGGCCACTTCTGTTCACTCATTTTGGTATTTCTGGCCCGACTATTTTAAATAGTGCCGGGAAGGTACACAGTCTCTTGCCTGAAGGAACGGTCACCGCGTATCTCGACCTGTTCCCCGGTATTGACGCCGGCGCGCTCGATACGAGGATTGTGGAATTCTTCGCGCAGCATAAGAATAAAGTATTCAAAAATATACTGAAGGATATCGTGCCGCCCGGCATGGCCTCGACACTCATTGCGCTTCTGCCAAACGCTGAGCCAGAGACACCGGTGCATAGTGTGACAAAAGAAACCAGAAAGAATCTGGTGGCGCTCGTGAAGCGCCTCCCGCTTACGATTACCGGACTCATGGGATTCGACCGGGCGGTGGTTGCTGACGGAGGGTTGCCGCTGACGGAAATCGATCCGCGAACGATGCGGAGCACGCGGTATGAGAACCTCATGGTGACGGGCGACTTGCTCCATATTCTCCGTCCGTCGGGTGGGTACTCACTACAGCTTTGCTGGACGACGGGTTTTGTAGCGGGCACGCACGCATCGTAAGAACGGGCGAGATGCGGTACCATCTCACTACAGACTATGAACATCACTTCAGCAGAGTTTAAAAAAGGTATTGTCGGGACGGACACTATTCTCACTGACGGGATTCCCGAGATCGCGTTTGTTGGGCGCTCGAATGTCGG
>JAKAIP010000129.1 GCA_021825025.1 bacterium | reverse complement strand
CAGTAACAATACTTCTCGCTGCGGTGCGGGAAGTTGTTGTATAGCGGCCTGTAATGTTTGTGCATCTTCCGCTTGTATCAACGCTTCTTCTGCAAGCAAGGCTGGATCAGGAACCGTTTCGGCAAGCACATTTTTTTCTTCCACATCAAATGAAGAAAAGGGCACCTGTTTTTTCTTTCTGAGGTAATCGATTGCCGTATTGTGTGCAATACGCATAAGCCAGGTGCTAAATTTACTGGTTTCTGGGCGGTATGAAGCCAAGTGTCTCCAAGCTTTTACGAATGTTTCTTGAGCTATATCCTGCGCATCTGATTCGTTTCCGGTAAATCGCAATGCAAATGAGTACACATTTCCCAATGTACGGTTAGTAATTTCTTTGAATGCCAATTCATCTCCTTGTAGATATTGTGCAACCAGTTCCTCATTGGTGATCTCCATGTACAAAACATTCTATCGTAAAACAGAAAATATTCTTTGTTATAGTAAGTAGTGTATGCAAACTGAAACGATTGTACTGGGCGGCGGTTGTTTTTGGTGCACCGAGGCGGTATTTTCGCAGCTTAATGGAGTACTATCGGTGGTCCCCGGATATGCCGGCGGAACGGAGACGCACCCCACCTATGAGCAAGTATCGGAAGGGAATACGGGTCATGTGGAAGTGATAGAAATCACCTATGATCCTGAGATCATTTCATGTGAACGCATTCTGGAAGTTTTTTTTGATAGCCACGATCCTACTACGCTTAATCGACAAGGAAATGATATTGGCCCGCAGTATCGTTCGGTCATATTTTATACCACTCCACAGCAGCAGGCAGTTGCACTTCACTATCTCCGGACCATCCAGGATGCGTACGCTGCTCCGGTAACCACTACTATAGAGCCCCTCGTTATGTTTTATCCGGCGGAAGCGTATCACCAGGAATACTATAAAATGCACGCAAACGCGCCATACTGCCAGTTGGTTATTGCTCCTAAAATCAAGAAGCTTACAAAGCAATTTCCTGAACTCATAAAACCAGAACCATAGCGTGTGGTATAGTCTCGATATGGAAAAAGTGCTACTTACGCCGTACTACCTTATTGCAGCCGCTCTGATTGGAGTGGGGGATACGCTCTATCTTTCGTATTACAAGTACCTTGGACTGGTTCCTACCTGCGCTATTTTGCATGGTTGCGATCAAGTGCTCACGAGTGCGTATGCAACTGTCTATGGGGTGCCACTGGCATATATCGGATTGGTATTTTATGTATACATGCTGGTCCTGGTCTTGTTGCTCGCCATAGATCCCCGCTCTCCTGCATTACGATGGGGTGTTATGGCCTACACGACCATAGGCTTGTTGTGTTCAATCCGTTTTGAGACACTACAACTTTTTTCAATCGGCGCGCTCTGTATTTACTGTGCAACCTCTGCACTCACCGCACTGGTGTTATTTGCGTTGAGTGTGTGGCACGTACGTGCCAGTAGTTCAATGTCTCGGCCTGCGTACACCGCGGAATAGCCTCCAAAGCACATACAAGAATATGATTGCTGCTACGGGATAGAAGATTCCTACATGCGTGATGATATAGCGCAGCACAGTAAGTACATATAGCAGGATGGAAAAAGAAATAGTGTGTAGCGTAGTAGTAATTGAAGCGCTGCTAGTTGATCCGCTCTGTGTTTGATTGCCTTGCGCGGTTTTCTGCGTATGGATTGACGTTTGTTTCCCTGTTGGTAATTGTGCTTGTGTCCATTGGGATGCATTAGTGAGCGCTACGTTCGCTTGGGCGCGCGCAGTATCGATGCTAGCAAATGCTGGAGCGAGATATTGTGCAGCGGGCGGGGAAATGGTCTGAATGGCGGCATCTACGGGTTGTGAGGATTCTACCGTTTGCGTGGATCCAGTGGATGAGGCGGTAGTAGGTGGAGCTGCAACAAGAAACGTGCCTTGCGTCTCATCAACAACCAATTGGTTACTATCGTACAGATCGGCAGATATAATGTGTGAGCCGGCAGTAGGACTCCAAGAAATGGAATACACTTGTGCTTGAAAGGGAGAAAGGGATACAGAAACATTTCCGATCAATGTGCCGTTATCAAGAAAATTTAGTTTTCCAGCGAACGCGGTGTTGCTGGTGTTTGAAACTACGGTATGGATGGATACGGTATCGCCTTGCGTAACAGTGCTTTGGGAAAGAAATACAGATTGTTTAATAAAGTCTGCCGCGGAGACTACTCCAGGCAACAGGCACAAGAGCAACACCAGCACACTCTTTCTCATAAACGTAAGTGTACCATGGTCTTTTCAACGTTTAGCGTGCTACACTTTTTATATGAAGCCCTTGTTGAACATGTTTCATCAACATGTGATTCCCTCGGCACACAACGCGTATCGCCCGCACTTTCTGCGACCGTCGTGGTTAGGATTTTTTCTCGCTGTTATCTTAGCTGCAGAAGGATTTTTGGTAACAAACCTTATTGTGCGGCAGTCAAATGAAAGTTTTCTTGCAGCCGTTGTGCCGGGGGAAGTTGTTGCACTTACCAATGCACAACGAACCACTCAGCATATTAATACGCTGCAGGAAAGTAGTGTGCTCGATATTGCCGCTCAAGCAAAAGCAAATGATATGGCCGCAAAGAGTTATTTTTCTCATGTGAGTCCAGATGGAAAAACGCCTTGGGATTGGATTACACAAGCAGGATACAGCTACCAGTATGCAGGAGAAAATCTTGCGATGAACTTTGTGGATGCACAAGATATTGTGCATGCATGGATGGCATCTCCTACGCACCGAAGCAATCTTTTGAATACTGCATATACAAGCATAGGTATCGGTGTGGCAAACGGTATCTATGAAGGGAAACCGGTAACATTTGTGGTGCAATTTTTTGCGTCACCGCTTTCTCAAGAAGCTGCAGTAGTCAATACGCATATGAATCCGCCTTGGCGACTCTTAAGCCGGCTGCAATCTGAACCACTCTATATAACCGAATGGGTTCTTGGATCTATTGCGCTGTTATTGCTCGCGGTATTGTGCGTTGCTGCAATTCGACACATAGAAATACAATCATCATACATGTTTGTAACTGCGGGGGCCGTATGCGCCATTGCTTTCGTGCTTTGGATCAGCAACAGTACCATACTGGAAAGTACGGTATGGTCTGCGCAACCAGCTGCCGCTCTCGTTGGTGCAGGCCAAATAGAGGAAAATTCGGTATCTATACCGATTTCTGCCACCTCTACCGTACGGGGATAGTGTGCTTGCTCTCGGGGAGAAGAGGGCGCTATGCTACAGATATGTCTAAGCAAGCAACCATCGGTATTGTCGTCGGTATCGCTATTATTATTGTCGGATTTTTCTTCTTATCTACTTTTTTAAATCTATTTGGTATGAATCAACAACCTGAACAGCAATCGGTTTCTCTCAGCGCAACTTCTTCACAAGCAACGAACGGACTGGTAACGCAAGACCAAACGGTCGGTACTGGAGCAACTGCTGAACCGGGCGATGTGCTTACAGTCAACTACACCGGAAAACTCCAGGATGGAACTGTATTTGATAGCTCAATAGGAAAAACACCATTTCAATTTACTCTTGGTGCGGGACAAGTTATCAG
>JAKAIP010000128.1 GCA_021825025.1 bacterium | reverse complement strand
TTTGCCTACATGGCGACCGGTCGTCAGCTGAGTAGTCAGCAGGTGGTTGTTCTCGAGAGGGCGCTGATGAGCAACGAAAAGAAGGCACACAACGACGCTGCCAGTGGTCGGGTAGCCATTGATGCGTCCGGTCTCACCGACGTCAGGCAGACGTTCACGGCCAGCGAGAGAAGTATGTTGTTCTCGATTAGTGGTATCCAGGAGCTGACGAGTCGTGAGTACGCCGTTCGCGAGGCTGTCAACAAGAAGAATGAGTTGTTGCAGAAGCAAAGCGACTTTCAGGCGACCAAGGAAAGGTATCTGTCGTCGATTGTTGGTGAGATCGCGGCGATCGTTTCTCGTCATGGTATCGCGCATAAGTGGCCGCCGAGGTTGTCGGTCGAGAAGCTGTTGGAGTGGGAGGAAGAGGGCGATGAGGAGTTTGTATGGAGCACGATTGGTGTGTACGTCGAGGGCAAGCAGCTTGAGTTGCCGTATTGTCATCTCAATCGGGTGTTCGCTGGCGGTTCGGCGGCCAGAGGCATTAATCGTACTATCGAAGCCATCGTGATCACGGAGGAGTACGCCGATAAGGTCAGCGTGGACGAAATCCTCCAGCTAAGCGGTCGTTGCGGTCGCCCAGGTATGTCAGAAATCGCCGTCGTTTATATGTCGGGAGAAGTCTACAGAAGGGTGTACAACGAGAAGGCATCCAACGATGTCGAGAAGATCATGCAGCGCACTAATTTTTATCGACAGGCTTCCTCGCAGGTGGGCATCCTGGATGCGCCGATCGTTCGCACGAACGAGTCCAGTCGCCTCGACATCCTTTTCAATCGCATAAGTGGTCCATGACGACTAAAGATGGAGGTGGCGTATACTTTTATACGGGTAGCAGACGCGTCCGTTGTTAGATGAGTCTGTAGCAGACGAGGCCGCTGATGATCTCGTCGACGTCGTGGCCTGGGCTGATGGCTGATTGGACGTCGGCTCGTCTGATTGGTGCGCCCTGTGGGAGCTTGAGGGATATTGATACCAGTTCGCACGTGGGCGTCGCAACCGTCTTCTCGGTGAACGACGGCAGCGTGTTATTGCCGGACGCGTCCAGTATATGCTTACTGTCGGCGATCGCCATTATCCTGTCGTACAGTTGCTTGCGCTCGCCGAGTGATCGTGCGCGAGCATTGACGATGTCTTCCACTCGTTCTCCATCGAACTCGTGTCTAGTGAATTGCCCGATCACGTCGGCAAAATCAGATTCGGTGTGCACAGGCAGTATGTGCGGAAATCGCTCACGTAAACGGTGCTCCAGCCAAACACGGACAGCGTTATGCCCCACGTAGGGGCCATAACGGAATTTGCCGATATCACCCTTGCTACTAATCAAGTCATTCTCAAGCGCACATGTGGTGTAATCCATTTTTACGCCTTGTAGGCTATTGCACAAAATGGCGACCCTTCGCTTACCAAAGTCCACTTCGCCATCCGCAGATGACCCGGCGTCGACAGTGGAGGTGGTGTTGGCAATTGTTGTTATCGCGTTGATATCATATGCGGTTTACGTGGATTTCGATTGGTTTGCCTTTCTGGGTGCGATCGTCATTACGTCGCTAGCTTTCTTTGGAATGCAGAAGGCCTTGAAAACCTTTGCGGAACACGACAGTGCGCACTTCACGGTTGTCGGCCTTCTCATTGTGTTCGTTGCGTCGTTCGAATGCACCAAGCATGCAACTGCTCTCTACCATGCGTTAGCCGTGATGGTCATCGTATGCGTGATCAGTTTGTTTCTGAAGACGTTGGCATTCGCAACGGCAAGTATATTCATATTCGCCTATTTGGCATGCTTACTATTGGTGCAACATGTGAGTGGGCAAAAATGGATGCTGACGAACACCAGCTCGCCAGCCAAAGTGGGAAGCGAAGCGACGAACTCTGTATAGTGGACATCGCAATTGCTGCGTTTGCACTGGCTTTGATAGCGTATGTGGTCTACATTGAGTTCGATCTGTGGCCATTGTTGATTTCACTAGCATTAACGCTTGTCGGCATCGCGTTTTATCGGGAGCGCTTGCGCGAGTTTCACAATGACGAGACGTTGTATTGGACGATGCTGGCTGCGCTTGGTCTATTTGCTGTGCTCGGATTCACGCTGTCCAGCGGAACCGCCGACATCACGACTGATCTCGTTCTCGCGACGACGTTCATCGTGAGTATTGTGTCGCTCTGGACGAAGAACGTGTTGATGATCGCAATGGTGGCGTTCTTGCTAACGTATCTCGCATTTCGTCTTTTGTGGGCGCATTTGCCGACGTAGTGCAGGAAAATGGGCAATTGTTGCTCCGACGAAATCCGCAAATACTGTCTTAAGGGTGCCGTCCAGGACACCGATAAGGATGCCGAAAAGCGCGCGCCTCTTTCGTCGCCGTTGGTGTCTACGCCCGATGCTGCGCATCGGGCTCAGGAGCGGCCCACTTCGCGGGTCGCAAGTACGCCTGTTCAGCAGTCCACTGGTGCTCGGCCGACGACTCCGCCGGTCGAGGACGCTGTTCAAAAGCAGGGTCCTAGACGCAGGAAGGATGCTAACTGGTCTGAGATCAACGCGGTCTGGACTATTTGCTTTGACGATAGAACAAGCCTAAGAAGTGTCCTCTTTGTGGAGCCAATGAGATGGACTTCGCCAATAGGCAGACATGGGAGATCGCGCACGTGAAGTCTTTCAAGGAAGGCGGCGACGACACGGTCGCCAACTGGCGTCCAGTATGTCGCTCTTGCAACCGCAGTATGCAAGAAGTGCACATGGTCGATTACTGCAGACGCAAGATCCCAAAGGATCGCTTGAACGCGGTCCTAACTGCACTCAAGATTGCCAACATTGAACCATCAGAATGCGGAAAGTGGCCGTCCGGCATGACGATTCCAGTCGGCGTGCGCATGACCGCTTAGGCCGCCGCCGTTGATGTCTCAATGATAACACCGATGCTTATCTGAATGGTGTCGGTTGGTGCGTGCTAAAATGTCCACCACTGTTGATAATTCCTTTGATGCCTTCTTGGAGGAGATCTTTGCGTGCCGCAAGAGGAAGCGTGAGGAGGCGGAGGCAGCCGCAGCACGCAAACGCGCGGAAGAGGAGGAAGCCGCGGAGCGTAAGCGCAAGGATGCCGAAGAACGCTTTGGCAAGTGTATTGAGGAGGTCGAGCGCCTCATGGGGAAATCAGCGCTTGCAAAATCATTCGCTGAGGCTGCCAAAAGCGCGCCTACCGCGACTTCTAACGTCCTCGACTTCGATTTCTAAACACGTATACCTATATACGCCCTCCTCTGTCGCCGAGCATACGATGCCGGGTGCTTACATGGGGAGGAATAGGAGTACGCGATGGCCGTTGCGTTCGAGCATGCTGACGAGTGGGAAGATCTCGTTGAATGCTGGGCTGTTGGCGACTCTCCATGAAATCTGCCGATGTTTGCTGCTCCTGAATACCACGCTTCCCGAGCTGGCGCCAACCGATACTCTGTTGAGAATGTCGCTTGCGAAGTGCTTGCGGACAAGCGTGCTCAGGAGTGTGCGGAAGCGATTAAGGTCGAATGCGCCGATGCGGACGTCGTATTTCTCGGAGAAGCGCACGACTAGTCTTCTCAGGACAACGCCGAGTTCGCCTAGCTCGGGCGTATCGATCGTTTG
>JAKAIP010000127.1 GCA_021825025.1 bacterium | reverse complement strand
AGACTTGAAGGCTATACTCCGAGCAATGACGACAAAGACTTCGCACGAACGAGAACAGAAGCATACAACGCAACAGCACTCGCTCAAAGGAGCGCTCGCGGATGTGCTTGAGAAACATCGACCGGCAACACCACCTGCGAAAGAAGCAAAGAAACCATTTGAAATTCCTGAAGCGACGCTCCGCAGCGTCCTCAAGGGGGATGCATAATCACTATACCTATGCGTCACGCCCTCTATACTCTTGTCGGACTCATCGTACTCGCCCTTCCGACAGTTGCAGCGGCGGCGCTGATAAATATCAATACCGCTGACGCGACCCTCCTCGACACGCTCCCGGGTATTGGTCCATCCTACGCGGCACGTATCGTTACCTACCGCACCGAGCACGGTCCTTTCGTGCGTATAGACGACATTCAAAATGTGAGCGGTATCGGTCCGAGCACATATGCCGGTATCAAGGACTTCATTACGGTTGGTGATACCGGAAGTGCGGCAGAGTCGGCGGCAGTGTCGACAACGTCGCCACCAGTCGCCGCCCCGTCGGGGAGTGCGCCGACCTATGTGCCGCCGCCGTCAGCAATTACCGTGCACCTCCAAGGCAGTACCGAGGCACTGCAAGACGTGGCGGCGCATTTCACTGCGCGAGTTACCACCAAGGGCGACACTGCTGACTCGGCAGCACATATTGCGTGGAGTTTCGGCGATGGTTCGAGCGGCGAGGGAAGTGCGGTCGATAAGACGTACCGCTACACGGGGACGTACCTGGTAGTCGTGACAGCGACTGATGGTTCTGCGACTTCCCGCGACGAACTGTCGGTGGTGGTGCAGAGAGCACAGGTACACATCTCGGCAGTGTCTGGCGATGGAGTGACGCTGACAAACGATGCCGATACGCGCCTCGATCTCTCTGGGTGGCGTTTACTGGCCGATACCGGGTTCTTCCATATCCCGCTCGGCACAATTCTTTTGCCACATGCGAGCGTTCTCTTCCCGGATTCGATTACGAATCTTCCTGCCTCGCTTGAGGTTATGCTCGCGTATCCAAATGGCATTGTGGCGACACAGTATCAGCCGGTGCTACCGCCAGAACCAGCGGCGGCCGATGCTGCGTATATGTTTCTGCAACCTCAGGGGGCAGTCGCGAGTTCTAGTGCTCGTCAGGGAACAATGGTCGAATCACTTACTAGTACTGACACGAACACATCCGCACATGAAGCAGAAGCAGTGAGCGCCCCCGCGGTAGCGACCGAGCTCGCCACCGCGGGGGCGGCATTGCCTCCGCCAGAACCAGTGTCCTCCCAAACGACCGGCATCTTCCGCTCCCCGTGGACGCTCGGTCTCCTCGGGGTGATCGCGCTTGCCGGAGGCGCGTTCATTCTGCTCTAACGGGACTCGCTTGGGGAAGAATTTTTTTGAGAGCGTTTCGCTCCGCTGCACTTGGCACACTCTCAAAAAGATTCTTCCCATCGCTCGCATTTATTCATTTTTTGTACTACCCTCCTATAGTATGAGCGACAAGAAACTCATCCTCGTCACCGGTGGCGCAGGCTTCATCGGTTCACATCTCTGTGAACGTCTGGTGCAGGACGGCCATAAAGTTATCTCGCTCGACAACTACTTCACCGGGAGTCGCGAGAATCATATTCCTGGCGTGGACTATCGCGAAGGGCACACGAAGGACATTGAGAAGCACGTTCCAGAGACGCCCGATCTTATCTATCACCTGGGTGAGTACTCGCGTGTTGAACAGAGTGTGCTTGAGCCCGAGCTCGTTTATGACCTAAACGTAATCGGGACCAGGGCTATGCTCGATTTCTGGCAGAAGCGTGGTGGGAAGTTTGTTTACGCTGGTTCTTCGACGAAGTTTGGCGACGGCGGCTCGACTCGAGATACATCTCCATACGCGCGATCGAAAGCGGAGAATTCCGAGCTTGTTCGTGCGCAAGGGGAAACGACCTCACTTCCGTACTCGATAGCATATTTTTACAATGTATACGGTCCTCGTGAGCGCGCGGGAGTATACGGCACTGTCATAGAACAGTTCAAGCGCATGTATCTATCGGGTGCACCATGCGCCGTCGTCTCACCCGGTACGCAAGAGCGCAATTTCACACATGTCTCTGATATTGTGGATGGTCTCGTACTTGTGGGAGAGCAGGGGGAGGGAGATGAGTACGGCATTGGAAACCCAAAGGCCTATGCGATCTACGAGGTCGCAAAATACTTTGGTTTTACCAGTGACATAATCATGTTCCCGCCGCGTCCAGGGAACCGCATGTCCTCAAGTCTCGATTCGTCGAAGACGAAAGCTCTCGGATGGATGGCAAAACGCGAGTTACCTGCATACATTCAAGCATTCACGAGCGAATTCCCGCGGGGGAAGAAGAGTGATGCACGCATTCTCGTATTCGCAACGACTATGCATCCGGTCGCAGGGCTCGCAGAAGAAGCGTTCCTACAGTTGGCTAAAGTGCTCCCAGACGTACAGTTCGATGTTGTTACGACTCGCTTTACACAAGAAGAATCTTCAGTATTTCCGCCAAACATGCACGTATACCGCATCGGCATTGGATACTCCATAGACAAATTTCTTCTTCCCTTTCTAGGATTTTTTGTAGGTCTCAGACTCACGCGGAAACATCGCTACTTGTTCGTGTGGTCGCTCATGGCGAGTTACGCAGCACTCGCGACTGTACTTATACGTACATTTACGAAGTTATCGACCCTCATCACACTTGCGGACCAGAACCTCGATGACCTCGGGTTCGTGCAACGGTTCATATTCGCACACCTGCTTTCTGCAGCTGACCAAGTGTACGGAACACATGGAGAACAAGAGTCTGCGGCTATGCATGCGAGCGGAAAACGTTTGCCTCGCAATAGCCTTGGGGAAGGAGATGCGTTCGCGAACGCCCTCCGTTATGCGTACGCCGATCTCGTCCGTCAAGGTATATGATCAAGAAAATACTCATCTTCTCGCTCAACTATTATCCGCGATTCATCGGCGGAGCCGAGGTGGCGATTAAGGAAATAACTGATCGCATCTCTCCAGACGATATTGAGTTCCACCTCCTTACACTTCGCGTCGATGCTGCGCTCTCGAGAGAGGAACAGATCGGGAACGTGCATGTACATCGTATTGGTATGACTCGTCACGCACCGACGATTCTCGACTTGCAGAAGTTTCCGCTCAAACTCACGAAATACTGGTACCAGATTGCCGCCGCGTTCGCTGCATCGCGATTGCATCGCACCCATCATTTTGACGGCATATGGGCCATGATGGCGCACTCTTGTGGTGTACCAGCCGGCCTCTTCAAGACGTTTCATCCTGAAGTGAAGTATCTCCTTACGCTTCAGGAAGGCGATCCGCCTGCGTACATCGAGCGTTTAGCACGGCCAATCTGGCCACTCTTCAAGCGGGGATTCACCAAGGCTGATGCACTGCAGACTATTTCCCATTTTCTCCTTGCATGGGGTCGCCGCATGGGTTTTGAGGGCTATGCGGAGGTGATACCGAACGCAGTTGATACGAAGCACTTTGCACAGCTATATACAGAAGAAGAGGTCGGCAGAATGCGAGAAAAGCTCGGAAAGAAAAGTGACGATATTTATCTTGTGACGACGTCGCGACTTGTGCAGAAGAATGCGGTCGATGAAGTGATTCGAGATCGGA
>JAKAIP010000126.1 GCA_021825025.1 bacterium | reverse complement strand
CCTTATCTGGACGCAACGTTTTCTAAGCATATCGTATGGCCATCAAACGGGAGGAGGATCACATCGCTCAAGGTCCACAGTCTCCGCTTCTTGCTTGAGTATTGCTATCTGACGGAGTATGGCGACAAATACATCTACGTCATGCATACCGATACCCGCGATGTGATATTTCAAAAAGATCCATTTGAATTTCCAATCGATAAGCACCTCTGCTGCTTTACGGAAAATGAAAAAATGTCCATAGGAGATTCCGAAATCAACGCTCGATGGATACGGACCGATTTCGGCGACGAGATGCTTGTTGATCTCGCTGATAAACCAATTGTCTGTTCAGGAGTAACCATAGGCCCCGTCGAGGCCATGCTCCACTATCTGCAGATATTTATCGATACCATGGTGAAGTATGACGTCCCGAAACTCGTCGGCAGCATCGAGGCTGATCAGAGCGTGCATAATTACATTATCCACCGCAACCTCGTACCCGATCTGATGCTTTATAAGAATAATGCCGGCCCTGTACTCACACTAGCCCTTGAAGATCGAGTTTATCTTACTTCAGATGGCCTCATTCGCAATCAACAGGGAGAAATCCCTGCCGTAGTACATCAATACGATCGGCATTGGCATATCGCGAAGCGCTATTGGAGCCTACGTTTCATCTGGCGTATGCGTATTGCGTATGTGCGCGGCAAACTCGCTCAGGTGATGTGTTTGCATGCTCCAGCATTATATCGCGCATTCATGAGTGTGCGATTAGCATTCCGAAACTTCATTTCCAAACGGTGAGACGATGCAGTACTCGTGTTAACCTTCCTTTCCAAAAATCGACTGTGCCAGGTTGCTGTAATTTTTCGCTCAAGCGATCTAGCTTGGAGGCAAGATGCGCGCGAGATTCAGGATCGTGCTCGAATCGTAGCCTAAAATCTCTGAGATCATGGAGAGCAGTCTCGGCACTCAGAACCTGTTCTTCCCTAAATGGGAAGTTATCTTCCCACCAAAACGGAAGATATTTTGTTTCGCCTGTAACATACCTCTTTGGTATCTGATACTCCTTAAACGCATGTATCAGTGGATACTTCGCAGTAAACACGAGCGAGCCATCTTTGTCCTCGACAAACCAGCGATGGTGGTAATAACCTGCGAAATAATTCTTATTCAGTCTCCATGACCCCGCAATGTCTATAGCCGATTCAGCAGCACGTGAGGGAGTCTCGATATAGCCGCGCTTGCCGACTCGATTAATCTCAGCGCAAAGCCAGAAAGGATCAGCAATATCCTCGAGAGTATGGCTGCAGAAGACAAAATCGAACGATTTATCAGGGAACGGGAATCTCTCGTGGGAAGAGAAATCCATAACCACCCAAGAGTCTCGAGTGAATCGTTCGGGTGCCTCGCCAATGAGACCGCCGGCAGTACCACGTTTCTCATAAGGAGTGATGTCCAGAACGACATCGGCACGAGCAAGTGGCTGAACACCTCCGCCAACGTCGAGTACGCGATCCTCCGGTCGTATAGCGTCTAAAATTTCCTGGGCATTCCCGAGCATGATGTGTTCCTACGTGAATAAATTCTAGCTCACTTCCTTTATCGCATGAATGTAGCACAGCGGTCCGACTTGCCGTATGAACGGAACAAAACCTATTCGAGAGAAAAGCCTTTCTGGAACAGTCTTCAGTTGACCTTCCCATGTTGAAATAGCATTGATATGAAATCCATATGCTTTCAGGTACGCCGCGATCTCCCATGACCATGGCTCGTTTGTCGCGTCCATATCAGGTCCCCATGAGTGAGATATATCGACTTTTTCTATCGGAATCATGCGTATATCGAGCGATGCGTGAGGAAACAGAATTCGGCGGAGCATTGTCTTGAGAGTGCGGAAAGTTTTACAAACGAGTTTTATCTTGGACGGTGTCCCCAGCGGCGGCGCCGATTTGAGCGGACTACCGTAATTGGGGGCGATCAGAAAAAGCTGCCCATCGGGGCGAAGAATGCGCATCATCTCTCGTAACGTTCTCGTAGGCTGCAATAAATGCTCAAATACAAAGAACGAGGTAACAACATCCGATGACGCGTCAGACAGAGGAAGAGGTTCATCAAAATCAACTTGATGATATTCGACGTTCTTAGGAGAAAATCTCGCACGTGCCTCCGTAAGCGCACCGATTGATACATCCAATCCTATGTACTCATTCCCAGGGGTACACATGAGCTGGATATCGTTGCCTGCACCACACCCAAAATCACAAATGCGTTTCCCGTCGAGACTTTTAATATACTCGTGCACGGCCTTATGCGAAGGAAGAAGCATCCCTTGTAGCGCCCCTTCCCCGGCCTTTACGAAATAACTAGGGTTATTGTTGTAGAATTCTCTGAATTCCCCAAGTGTTGCCATATTGGATAGGCCTATTTAGAAAATACGAAATAGTAAGGCATCCCGTATTCATAAATGAAAAACATACTCAATAGCCTTGGATGTTGCGACAAGAATTTGCCGATAGAGCCCTTGATGCCGCGCCATTTCTGAGAATGGATCCTGAACTCATCCTGGTAGACCATGTCTAGGTTCGCTGATCGTTCGCGGAATGCATTGCCGAAAGAAAGATACTCTCGCACCATATAGATGTGTTCGTTATATCCGAGCGCTCGAGCGTCGCTTGCATAGATGCGTTTCCATATTTCTCGTACAATCGGGATGTCGAGAGCGACCGGATCATGGAAGAATACAATCTTGCCTTCTGGTTTCAGCACGCGATATATTTCTGCGAATGCTCGCACTGGATCATCAAGATGATGAACTGCTGAACGTATAAACACGAGATTAAACATCGTATCAGGATATGGGATGTGTTCGGCTTCGAAAGAAGCGATGGCGAAGGGGTGCTGCGATTTGAAAAAATCTCGTACTTTTTGGAAGTACTTCTCGAACTTCCCCTCGGTAAGATCGCTTACTGTGTAAGTATGCTGCGGCGCAATGGTAGAACAATACACAGAGAAATCCCCAAGACCGGCACCGATCTCAAGAACAAGCTTCGGATCACCTGGCAAGAAAGTCTCCGCGATAAACTGGAATCTCCGTTGGCGTGGGCTTCCCACTTCATATGTGGACGCAAGCCAATCATCTACAGATGCGCCCTGACTACCAAAAGTCGTCTGTTCATCCCCCGCTTCCTTCTCGGTCATAGGACTCGTCTTTCGGAAAATACCTCGAATATTCATGGTCGACCTATGGTATCACGCTGTGACCTGTTCGTAGACAGCATAGGTCTGCAAAGCAGATGTCTTCCAGCTAAAGCGAGATGCTTGTTCGATCGCATGCTTTTTCAAGAGTGTATATTTTGTCCGATCAGAAAGGAACTGCTCCATCGCGCCGGCTATGGCTAGTGGGTCAGACGGATCAATAGCCAGTCCTGCATTACCCATTACTTCAGGGAGCGAAGTGCTATTCGATACAATGACTGGCGTGCCGCACTGAAGAGATTCTATGATCGGCAATCCGAACCCTTCAAAGAAAGATGGGTATGCGAGACCGAGCGCAGTCGAATACAGAGCCCTGAGAACATCCTCATCGACATACCCCGGACGAACAATCGCGTAGCCAATGTTATTCTCGGCAATAGTTTGCTCGATTGCGTCAGCATATTCCATATCCCGCGCGCTCCCGATAATAACTAGTCGCACTGTAGGATG
>JAKAIP010000125.1 GCA_021825025.1 bacterium | reverse complement strand
TTGCACAGCGATGTAGAGACACTTGACCGCATCACTACGCTTACCAGTCTTCGGAAGGGGGAATTTGATGTGCTTGTAGGGGTTAATTTGCTACGTGAAGGATTAGATCTTCCTGAAGTTACCTTAGTGGCAATTCTCGATGCGGACAAAGAAGGATTCTTGCGATCCGAAACGTCCCTCATACAAACGATCGGACGTGCAGCGCGTAATGTAGAAGGAAGGGTGATTCTGTACGCTGATACCATGACTGGATCATTGGAGCGAGCAATCGGTGAAACGAATCGTCGTCGAGCATTGCAGATGGCATATAACAAGGAACATGACATTACACCGCAAACGGTACGAAAGAACATTAAGGATATCACTGAAGAATTGCGCAGCGAACATAGTAAGGCAGTCCATGCACTGTGGGAAATAGATAAAGAACTCTACACCAAAGATCCTAAATCGTTTATCGAAGAAAAAAGAAAACAAATGGCCGAAGCGGTGAAGAATCTTGATTTTGAAACAGCCGCGCTGCTGCGTGATGAAATATACGCGCTGAGCGGTGAAAAGAAGAAGGGTAAACATAAAAAGTAGAAAGCCCCGCTACGAGTAGCGGGGCCTTGTGGGTGGGCAGACGCCTTAGTTGCAGCAAAGCTGCGGCAGGCAACGAAGCGGACGGCTTCGTTTGTGAATACCCAACAGGGATATAAGGTCAGTGTGTGCCACTGTGTCCAGTCTTCGTAGGACTAGGCATGTGGTTCGGAGACACCATTGGCATGGATGAACTCCTTTTGCTTTTGCGCGATGCTTTGCGTCTGAATTGCCTTCGATTTGGCAGAGGTTAATTCGGCGATCGGCAGCGATCCTCCACGGACCATACTCCTTTTATAAAGAACAGGGATGGACATTACCTTACACCCACTCTTAATTTTGTCAATCGAGTCATCAAGTAAGGTGGGTAAGTATGCTATACTCTTCCATACGATACCCCTCGGAGGAGCCGTGGGGCGATCTGCTATATATGGAAGACATAATTCACATAAAAGGAGCAAAAACGCACAACCTCAAGAATGTTTCGTTGAGTATTCCACGCAACAAGATGGTGGTATTTACCGGTTTATCCGGTTCAGGGAAATCTTCATTGGCATTCGATACTATTTTTGCCGAGGGACAACGCCGTTATGTCGAATCATTATCTGCGTATGCCCGACAATTTTTACGCCAAATGCAAAAACCGGATGTGGAAGAGATTACCGGACTTTCTCCGGCTATCTCTATTGACCAGAAAAGTCGTTCAAACAACCCGCGCTCAACAGTGGCGACTGTTACTGAAATCTATGATTATCTCCGTATTTTATTTGCCCGTATCGGAAAACCACATTGTTTGATCTGTGGTAGAGAAATCAAGAAACTTTCGAATGAAGAGATCATTCAAAGTATCGTAGAAAGCATTACCAAAGCAGTCCCAAAAAAAACCCGAAAGGTACTGGATGTGGAAATGGTGGACGATACGGTAAAAATTTTTGCGCCACTGGTAGTCGGGAGAAAAGGGGAGTACTACCAACTGCTCTATGATCTTCTAGGAAAGGGATTTGAAAAAGCGAACGTTGATGGAAAACTGCTGAGTCTGCGGGAGCGTATTGTCCTTGAAAAAAACAAAGCGCATGAAATTGACGTATTGATTGATGAGATCCTTATTTCAGAATTTTCGCGCAATCGTACTAGTGCTCTGGAACGCCTTTCTGAAGCGGTTGAACGATCGCTCCATGAGAGTGATGGACTGGTAAAAATCGAAGACACGCAAGGATCACGTATCATCTCAGCAAAATTCATGTGCCCATATGACGGATTCTCTTTCCCAGAGGTTGAACCACGCCTCTTCTCATTTAACTCTCCCTACGGCGCATGTGCGGAATGCAACGGATTAGGCACCAAGCATTTTTGGAGTGATGAACCGTGCCCAGCGTGCCACGGTGCCCGACTGCGCCCGGAAGCTTTGAGTGTGCATATCGGGCTCCCATACAAGGAACATCCACATGGAAATAATATTGTTGATGTGACTCATTTTTCCATTGCGGATGCATTCCAATTCTTCAAATCACTCGAGTTATCAAAAAAAGAGCAAGAAATCTCCAAAACGGTCATCAAGGAAATCTGTGCTCGGTTGAAATTCATGCTGGATGTCGGTCTCGATTATCTGACGCTTGATCGAAAAGCCAACACGCTCTCTGGTGGAGAAGCACAACGTATTCGCTTGGCTTCTCAGTTAGGATCTGGATTGGTTGGTGCACTATATGTGCTTGATGAACCAACAATTGGATTACATCAACGCGATAATGACCGTCTTATAAAAACGTTGCTCAACTTGCGTGATCTTGGGAACACTATTGTCGTGGTAGAGCATGATGAGGATACGATCTACTCAAGTGATTTTCTTGTTGACATAGGACCGGCGGCAGGAGCGCATGGCGGTAAAATCATTGTCGCTGATTATCTGGACACGTTACTCACTGCAAAAAAAAATGAAAGCGGATCAGTGACTCTTGCATACTTGCGAGGAGAAAAAACAATTCCCGTGCCTGAAAAACGACGCAGTGCAGATAAGGGATTTATCAAAATTCGAGGAGGACAAGTGTTCAATATCAAAAATCTCTCTGTCGACATTCCTTTGGGGAGATTAGTGGCAGTAACCGGCGTATCCGGTTCAGGTAAATCGAGCTTTCTCTACGAAATTGTGTATGAGAACCTGAAAGCACGATTCGACAAGCGTTATCGAACCAACAAAATACACAACGCTGCTTCCGTGGAAGGTCTGGAACAACTTTCTCGAGCTATTCTCATTGATCAGTCGCCCATCGGCCGTACACCACGATCAAACCCGGCTACGTACACCGGTACTTTTACCTTCATCAGAGATTTGTTTGCTGCCACTACTGAAGCTCGAGCGCGAGGATGGAAATCAAGCCGCTTCTCATTCAATGTACCACAAGCTCGCTCAGGCGGACGATGTGAAGCCTGCGAAGGAAACGGGGTAATTGCCATTGAAATGCACTTTCTTCCAACGGTGTATGTCACCTGTGATGTATGCAATGGAAAGCGATTCATGAAAGAAACACTGGAAGTGAAATATAAAAAGAAGAGCATTTACGATGTGCTTACGATGACCGTAGAAGAAGCACTTGAGTTCTTTAACGATATTCCTGCTATCTATGACCGCCTTAAAACCCTTGATGAGGTTGGTTTAGGGTATCTTGAACTCGGACAAAGCGCGACAACCTTATCCGGTGGAGAAGCACAGCGAGTAAAAATAGCTGCTGAGTTATATCGACCACATCTCCAGAAAACAATATATCTGCTTGATGAGCCGACGGTCGGTCTTCATTACGAAGATGTTGCGAAACTTATTGATATCCTTAATCGATTAGTGCTCGCCGGCAATACGGTGATGCTTATTGAGCATAATATGGATGTCATAAAGAATGCGGATTGGATTCTTGATTTCGGTCCGGAAGGAGGAATAGGGGGCGGCACATTGGTAGCTAAAGGCACGCCAGAAGATATAGCAGAGAACAAGCATTCGCACACCGGCGCATATCTCAAAAAAGCATTGCGCCGCTCATAGCGCATATGACACTTACTGAATTTAGAAAAAAAAGCCAGAAAATACCGGATACACCGGGTGTGTATTTTGTTCTGGATAGAAGTAAGAAGATTCTCTATATCGGGAAAGCGACCAGTTTG